>CALULT010000017.1 GCA_944321565.1 uncultured Paraprevotella sp.
CCTTCGGCTCTTCCTTCGGCTCTTCCTTCGGCTCTTCCTTCGGCTCTTCCTTCGGCTCTTCCTTCGGCTCTTCCTTCTATGCGTCCTTCGCCTTTGGCTGTCAGGATGTTGTCTTTTAGTATCTTTACGTTTATCACGTGGCGGTCATAAGCATTCCGTTCTTTTTTGGTCATGCGTTCAATGCGTAGCTTCTCACGCGCTTCGTTTAGTCCGGGTGCCGTGGCATCGGTCGGGATCTCCCCTGTGTTAAGGAAATAAATCCACTGTTCCAATGGCACTTTTGACCATTTGTTGAAGTCGTTTACTTTTAAGATGTAGTATTCCGGATAGAGGTCGCTCACTTCGCTGACGTTGAATTTTTGCCGCTGGAATGGGGATAAGTTTAGCAATTCGCCGTTGTGTATGCCTTTAAACTCCGTTTTCCCATGATAGACCACGTCTGTGCCGTTTCCGAGATTGAAATAGACGATGTTCACGCTGTAAATTTTGCGGATTTCCTCATAATCTTGGCCGCGGTTGATGTATTCGGTCACGAGTTTCGAAGTGCCGAAAAGCATACGCTGGAAGTAGGCAAATTCCGTGTTGTTTTGCACTTCGATGAGAAATAATTGTCCGTGGTCGTCTTCGGCCAGTAAGTCCACTCGGTTTTGTTTGTCAAACTCGTCTTCCTGGTTGCTTTCGCTTTCCAGCAACTTTTGGATTTTGATGGTTTTGCCTAATAAAGTCGTGAGGAGGCCTTCAAGCACTCCGAAGTTGGCCTTGTCGCGCAACAGGCGTTTCATGGCCCAGTCAAAGCGGATGTAATTACTCATTTCTTTTCTTTTTTGCAAATCTATGAAATCCTCCGCAGAAATCCAATCGGATGTCGTATTTTTATTCTTTTGTTGCTGAAGATTTCTGGTGCGAGGCGTTGTCCTCCCGAAAGCTTTTTCTTAACTTTGCACAGTGAAATAGCAAAAAGGATTGTTTATGGAAGCAGGCAAACAAGCGGCAGCATTGTTCGATTTGGATGGTGTGGTGTTCGACACCGAGCCGCAATACACAGTGTTTTGGGGAGAAATGGGTCGTAAGTATCATCCCGAAGTGGAACATTTTGAACAACGGATAAAGGGACAGACCCTAGTGCAGATTTTTGATAAATGGTTCCCCGGGAACGAAGCTTTGCAGCGCGACATTACGGCCGGATTGGATGCTTTTGAGCGGGATATGGACTATCTGTATGTTCCCGGGGTGGAAGCGTTCCTTCAGGATTTGCGTGGCAAGGGAGTGCATACTGCCGTGGTGACGAGTTCCAACAAGGAGAAGATGCGCAATGTCTATCGGAAACATCCGGAGTTTGAAGGTTATTTCGACCGCATATTGACGTCTGAGGATTTTTCGCGTTCCAAGCCGGAGCCGGATTGTTATTTGTTGGGGGCGGAAGTGTTCGGGTTGCCCGTGTCCCGTTGTGTGGTGTTCGAGGATTCGTTCAACGGACTGAAGGCAGGACGCGCGGCCGGCATGAAGGTCGTGGGGCTTTCCACCACGAACGATGCGGGGCTGATACAGGATTTGTGCGAGGTGGTGATTCCTGATTTTAGCTTGTTTGGCGTAGAAAAGATGCTGGACTTGCTTGTTTGAGAAATAAAATGATTAATTTTGCGTCCGTTTATAAAAATTAAGCATTATGGCTGGGTATTTGGTCGAAGATACGCGCAAGGTGACCACGCACAGGTTGGCTGAGATGAAGCAGCAAGGCAAGAAAATAGCTATGCTGACTTCCTACGATTATACGATGGCCCGCATCGTGGACGGGGCGGGCATAGACGTGATTTTGGTGGGCGATTCCGCTTCCAACGTGATGGCCGGACATGCTACGACGTTGCCCATCACGTTGGACCAGATGATTTACCATGCCGCTTCGGTGGTGCGCGGAGTGAAACGGGCGCTGGTGGTGTGCGACATGCCGTTTGGCACCTACCATGTCAGTCCAGCCGATGGTGTGGCCAATGCCGTCCGCATCATGCGTGAGAGTGGTTGCGATGCCTTGAAGCTGGAAGGCGGGGCGGAAATCATTGACACCGTAAAGGCTATTCTTGCCGCCGGCATTCCTGTGATGGGGCATTTGGGGCTGACTCCGCAAAGCATCAACAAGTTTGGCTCTTATGCCGTCCGGGCCAAGGAAGAGGCCGAGGCTGAGAAGCTAGTGGCCGATGCGCGTTTGCTCGAAGAGGCCGGATGTTTTGCCGTGGTGCTGGAGAAAATCCCGGCTGCGTTGGCCGGACGTGTGACGGCGGCGTTGCGGGTGCCTGTCATTGGCATCGGTGCCGGGCATGACGTGGACGGCCAGGTTTTGGTGGTACACGACATGTTGGGCATGAACGATGGCTTTTCGCCCAAGTTCCTTCGGCGTTATGCCGATTTGCATGCGGTGATGACGGATGCGGTGGGCCGTTATGTGGCCGATGTGAAAGAGGTGCGTTTTCCCAACGAGAGCGAACAGTATTGATGGTGGCCGGGATTACAGGGGAGCGCAAACCTTTGTGGCATGCGGATTTCGTGAAAATCTTGCTGGCCGATTTTTTAGTGTGCCTTTCTTTGTATATGTTTCTTCCGGCAGTGCCTTTGTATGTTTGGAGTGCTGGAGGTGTGTGGGCCGTTTGGACTGCCGTGGCTGCCTTCGTGGCGGGAATGTGCCTGACGGGGCCTTTTTGCAATTATTGGCTGGATGCCTATCGTCGCAAGTATGTGGCATTGTGGGGTGTGGCTGGCGTGGTGGCCACCACGGGATTGTTCCTGTTTGAGTTGGGCGTGGCGGGGTTCTGCCTGGCGCGTTTGGTGCAAGGGGCGGCATACGGTGTGTTCCAAATTGCGGTGGGGGGCACCTTGTTGTTGGACTTGTCCGATTCGGGGAAACGTACGGAGGCTGCACATGTCTATTATTGGTTCACCCGGTTGGCATTGGCCTTTGGCCCTTTGGCGGGGATGGTGGTGATTCATGATTTCGGGCCGCGCCTGTTCGTGGTGTTTTCTCTTGCGCTTAGTCTTTGTGCTGCCGGACTATTGTGGGTGTTGCGGGTGCCGTTCCGTGCTCCTCTTGAGCCGGTGCTGTGTTCGTTCGACCGTTTTTGGCTGCCCCGCGGGTGGCGGATTTTCGTGCCGTTGTTTCTTGTCGTGTTTGCCGCGGCTTCGGTGTTGGGCGGTTTTCGCGGGGCTTTGCCTTATTTGTTTTTGTCTTTGGGTTTTTGGTTGGCTTTGACTTTCCATGTCTTGTTTTTCAAGGAACGCCTGCAAGTGGAGTTGGCCGCAGGTTTCCTCGTTCTTTTTCTTTCCTTCTTATTATATAAGTATAGCGAATGGGGTGCGGCGGTGTGCCTCGGTTGTGGGTTGGGACTGGCCACGAGCCGCTACTTGTTGTCCTACATCCGCATTTGTGCCCATTGCGAGCGGGCCACGGCGCAGGCTTCTTATTTGTTGGCTTGGGAGTTTGCCCTTTTGTCGGGCTATGCTTTGTCTTCTGTCACGTTGAAAAAAGAGGACTTTTCGCCCCTTTGTGTGGGTGTGGCTTTGGTGGGCGTGGCGGCTCTCTTCCATTTCTTTTTTGTGCGGAAATGGTATGCTTCCCACAAACGGAAATAGTTTTTTTTGATGAAAAATGGCGCGGAAACAGGGATGTAGCCGGTTTGTACCCCTTCCGAAACATGTTTTTGAGCAAACATGCAATAAAAATTTAGATTTTCTTGGGTGTTTTTGAAGATTTGTTGTACTTTTGATAGTCGAATGGCGGTTGGATTTGTGCCGCTTTTAAAAAATATTGAATAATTAACCTAAGAGAGTGTAAAGTGCGTAATATCATGAAACCTACATTCTGTCATGGAATAGACCTTCTGCAAATCATGGACGGGGCAAGATACCGGCCAAGAGGCCCGGGAGAGTGGATTGTGTCGTTTCCCGACGCGGGAAGGGATGGTTTGGGGAATCCCGTGTAGGGAATTTCCTGTGGAGAGAGAATGAATATTATAAAAATATAGAAACCTAATGGAGATATGAAAGGCAGTAACATTAAACGTAATCTTTGTCGTTTTACTTATTCTGCTTGCGCTTTGTCCTTTGCCATGGGGCTGTTTGTCTCTTGTGAGGATGATTTGCTCACGGGAACGCCGAGCTGGCTGGGAAGCAGCATCTATGAGGAGTTGCAGAAGCGCGGGAATTACCAAACGACGTTGAGCCTGATTAGTGACCCCGCCATCAACCAGCAGACGGTGCTAAGCCTTACGGGTAGCAAGACGCTGTTTGTGGCCAATGACGAGGCTTATAATCGGTTTTTCGAGAACAATTCCTGGGGGGTGAAGAGTTTTGCCGAGTTGAGCGAAGCACAGAAGAAGCTTTTGTTCAACTCTTCCATGGTGAACAGTGCCTACCTCATTGAGTTGATGTCGAGCCTGAGCAGCGCGGGTGCGGATCCTACGGCGGGTGCTTGCATGCGGCGTGCTACGGCACAAGACATTTTTGATTCCATTCCGCTCTTGCATGCCGGCGACATGCCGGACAATCCGTATTGGGCGGAATACCGTGAGAAGTATCCCGATGGCGGCCAGGACGGCATGTTGGTCTTGCGCGACAACACGAGCGCATGGATGGTGCATTTCCTTCCGGCCTTCATGAGTGCCAATTCCATCACCGACGAGGACTTGTCCTTCCTGACCAACGGGACTTGCGACAACACGAACGAGTCGTACATCAACGGCCAGCGGCTGGTGGAGAAGGACATCACGTGCCAGAACGGATATATCCAAGTGCTGGAGAACGTGATGGAGCCGTTGCCCAACATGGCGGAGGCTATCCGCAAGGATCCCGACCTTTCCATTTTCAGCAGCCTGTTGGACCGTTTCAGCGCACCTTTCGAAGATGAATCCAGCACGAACCGTTACAACCAGTATAACACGGGTGAAACAGTTCCGGTATATGTTTGGCGTTATTTCAACTCAGGCCATGACATTGGCGTGAACGCCTGCACTTCGACTCCCGACGGTGTGGCGGTGGACAACCTGTTGCCCTATGATCCGGGATGGAACCAATATTATAATGCCACGGGCGGGGCGAGCACGGCCGAAGACATGGCTGTCATCATCGCGCCCACGAACGACGCCTTCCGTCGTTTCTTCGAGGAGAACGGTTCCGGCCAGCTCCTGATGGACTTGTATGACAACAGCGTGGACAGCATCCCCGACCACATCGTGGTGAACATGTTGGACAACTTCATGAAGTCTTCTTTGGTGTCCACGGTGCCCAGCAAGTTTGAGACGGTGACCAACACGGCCGGACATAGCATGGGGCTTTCCGTGGGAGAACCGGATGGGACGACCGGCATCGGTTCTTGCATCATGGCCAACAACGGCATGGTGTATAAGTCCAACGAAGTGTATATGGTGCCCGAATACCAGTCGGTGGCTTTCCCCGCGTCGTTGGACGACGGCATGCGCATCATGCGCACCATCATCAGTGAGTTGAACTACGATGCGTATCTGAACTCCATGGAGAGTGAGTTCATGCTGATTCTGCCCACGGACGAGGCTTTGTCCCATTATGTGGATCCCGTGGACTACCAGACCAACGAGCCTACGGTGACACGTTTCTATTATAATGACGATCCCAACCGCAAGCCGGGCGACAACCTCATCAAGTGCTACCGTTTCCGCGCGACCAAGAACCCCGACGGATCGCTCAGTTATCCTGATGTGATGAACGAAAACAACGCCATGCCCAATCCGTGGGATAAATATGAAAGGGGTACCAGTGATGCCACAGCGGAGAAGGACTATGTGGAAAACCGTTTGAAGGACGTGTTGGAAAACTCCATCATCGTGAAGGACAGGGCGGCCAGCGCTGCCGCAGGTCGCGACGTCTGGGTGACCAAGGGTGGTTGCCCCTTGATTCTGTCCGGCTCGGAAGAAGGTTTGCGCATCATTACTCCTTATAATAAGGAAGTGGCCGAGAATGGCAGCGGCACACCCACGCCGCTCACGGTGCGTGCCGGCGGTTACTACAACATGGGCACCAATCCGGACGGAAACGGTGAAACCTTTGTGGTGGACATGGATGTGGTTACTCCTGCCAACAAGTCCGTACATACCATCCTGACGGAATTGTCGGAAACGGATTCCCGTTACAGTGGTTTCCTCGAACTGTTGAATCTCAGTAATTTGCGCGTGACGACGTGTGATCGCAAGTCTTCAGGGGCTTACAAGTCTATTGGTAACGGCTATACGTTGAGCGTGATGCAGAACTACAATTACACGGTGTATGTGCCCACGACGGACGAAATCCAGAAACTGTATGCCGAAAACTTGCTGCCCCGTCCGGATGTTGTTGAGGAGAAGCGGGAGGAACTGGATGAGTTGTTAAACAATGGTGGAGACGAAGACTATGCATTGCAGTTGGAACACGAGGTGGACAGCTTGGGTGAATTGATCGACAACTTCATTCGTTACCATATCCAAAGCCGCGCCGTGTATCTGGGAGGCTCCAACTCGTCTGAGACCTATGAGACGACTTATCTGTCTGGTGGACGTTTCTCCTTGTTGAGGGTGGACAACAACAGTTCTTACGATGGCAATGCGCTCCAGTTCCGCGGCAACCTGACAATACAGGGCTTGGACAGCAGCCGTAACCCGGTGGGCGAGGCGTGCCAGGTGTTGGACGGCAACTATTTTGCCCGTGAATACCATTTCCGTGCCGGGCTTGCTTCATTGGACGTGGATAATAATTTGGATAATGACCCGACCATCTCGGTGATAGAAGACGCTACCCGCATCTATAACTCCGCGACGGCTGTGGTGCATCTGATAGACAAGCATTTGCCTTTTGAGGAAATCATGGGACTGACGAATACACAGAATTAAAGCGTGTAACCCTTAAAGAGAAAAACAATGAAAAATCTGAAATATTATCTTTTGGTTTGCTGCCTGGCCGTGGCCTTGGTGGTGAACGCACAGGGGATTACGAGCGTGAGCGGTACTGTTTCCGACTCTTTCGGGCCGGTGGCGGGGGCTGCTGTGGTCGAGGTGGATGCGTCCAACCGTAACATCTCGGCAACGGTGACCGACTTCAACGGTAATTTCACCCTGAAAATCAAGAGCCCGCAAAACAAGCTGAAGTTCAGCTACGTGGGCATGAAGCCGCAGACCCTTCCTATTAATAAGCGGGTCTATAACATCATGCTGGAGGATGCCATGGTGCTCAAGACCGTGGAAGTTACAGCCACGAAACGTGTGGAATCTTCCGGTTTGGCCATTCCCGAACGCGAATATTCGGGTGCCATGCAGACCATCAGTGCCAAGGAGTTCGAAGGCTTGGGCCTGACTTCCGTGGACGAGGCATTGCAGGGACGTATTGCCGGTTTGGATATCGTGATGAATTCCGGTAACTTGGGTTCCGGCACGACGATGCGCTTGCGTGGTGTGACCTCTATCTCCACTTTGACTAGTTCCGAACCCTTGATTGTGGTGAACGGCGACGTGTGGAATGTCGATCAGACGGACTTCGATGTGAACACGGCCAACGACGAGCGTTTCGCCCAGTTGCTGAACATCAATCCCGAGGACATTGAGAGCATCAGCGTGTTGAAGGACGCTGCCGCCACGGCCATTTGGGGGTCACAGGGTGCCAATGGTGTCATCGAAATCAAGACCAAGCGCGGTTCGCGCGGTGCGCCCCGTCTGTCTTACTCTTTCCGCCTGACGGCGAACTACCAGCCCAAGGGCGTGGACTTGCTGACGGGTGACCAATACACCATGATGCTGAAGGAAGCCTACTTCAACCCCCGCTTGAGCGATGAGGCTGCCAACATTCCGGAGTTGAACTACATCACCGACCGCACACAGTTCTCTGAATGGCAGATGTTCAACAACAATACGGACTGGGTGGACGAAGTGACGCAGATTGGTTGGCGTCAAAACCACTTCATCTCGATTACCGGTGGCGGCGAGAAAGCTTCGTTCCGCATCTCAGGCGGTTACGACCACGAGACGGGTTCCGTCATCGAGCAGCGGTTGGACCGCTTCACGACCCGCATGATGTTGGACTACTACGTGAGCGACCGCATCAAGATTATCAGCGACTTCGCCATGACCTACACGAAGAACCAGCGCAATTCGGACGACCTTTTGTCCATCGCCTACCGCAAGATGCCGAACCTGGCCATCTTCGAGGAAGACGAACAGGGCAATTCTCTCGGCCGTTACTACGAGATGCTGCAGAGCTATAACGAAGACGACCGTTTGGGCGACCAGCGCGGATTGGTCAACCCGATTGCCAGCGCGAAGTATGCCAAGAACAACTACACGACCTATGCCATCGACCCCAAGCTGGAGTTGCAGTACGACCTCTTGGGCGTGGATGCCGACTCCCATCGGTTGACTTATAATGGTAAGGTGGTGATGAACGTGTTCAACGCCTATACCGACACGTATTATCCGCGCGACCTTTCCACCCGCCAGTGGAATGCCGGCGGGGTGAGCGGTGCGTCGAGCGTCAGCTCCAAGAGCTTGGCCTTCACCACGACACACACGCTGACTTTCCAACCCCATTTCCAAAACGAAGACCATTCTTTCATGGCGATGGGACGTTTCCAGTTGGTTTCCGGCACGTCGAGCGACCAAAGCACCAATGTGGCCGGCCTGCCCCATGGCATCGAGGCTCCGAGTGCGGGCGGCATCCTGCCGGGCATGTCCAGCAACTTCAACCGTTGGCGCAGCCTCTACTACACGTTCTCTGCCCACTATGCTTATAAGGAAAGGTATATCTTCGACGTGTCTGCCCGTGTGGACGGCACCACCAAGTTCGGTCCCAGCAACCGTTGGGGTGTGTTCCCCGCCGTGTCCGGCCGTTGGAACATCATCGACGAACCTTGGATGGAGGGCACCCGCGAATGGTTGTCCATGTTGTCCATCCGTCCGGGTTGGGGTATGACGGGTAACCAGCCCACGCAGGACTTCCTCTACGTGAACCAGTATGTGACGGCGAATTCCTATCTTGGTACGTCGGGCATGGCTCCGAGCAACCTGAAGATGAACACGCTGAAATGGGAACGTAAATATTCTTGGAACGTCGGTTTCGACCTCGGGTTCTGGAACAACCGTCTCACGGCGGACATCAACCTTTATTGGCAGACCACGAAGGACATGTTGATGCCCAACGTGCGTGTGCCGAGCATCTCCGGTTTCACCACTTATCCTTACCGGAACGCCGGCGACATGCAGAACAACGGTTGGGAATTCAACATCCAGACCAACAAGCTCGTGCAGAAGGGCAAGTTCTCCATGGACGTGAACGTCACCTTCGCCAACAACAAGAACGTCATCACGCGGATGGATCCGAACATCCTCGCCACGTTGAACACCGACTGGGAGCCCGCGAATGCTAAGTTGTTGCAGCGTGTGCAGGTGGACAATCCTTTCGGTGCGATTTACGGTTACCGTTGCAAGGGGGTCTATATGTACAACTATGAGACCTATTTGCAGAACTACCGTGCGGCGAATCAGGCCGATCCCGATCCGGAAGCCGTGCAGTGGTTGGCCGACTTCCACAACAACGGCTGGACGGCGCCTATCGTCTATGACGCGAACGGCCAAATCGTGAGGGACATGGAAGGCGACCCCTTGCAGATGAAGTTCAACTATCAGTCGGGCAACATCTTGAGCGGCACGAACTTCAAGGGTGGCGATGCCATCTACGAAGACATCAACCACGACGGTAGCATCAACCACCTTGACGTGGTTTACCTGGGCAACTCCCTGCCGAAGTTGACCGGTGGTTTTGGTTTCCGTTTCAATTACGACCGGTGGAGCCTGAACGCGCAGTTCAACTATCGTATCGATTTCGACATTGTGAACATGGCGCGGTTGAACATGGAAAGCATGAGCAGCAACAACAACCAAAGCCAGGCCGTGAACTTCCGGTGGCGTAAGGAGGGTGATGTCACGAGTATCCCGCGCGCCATGATCAGTTCCGAGAATGTGCCTAATTATAACACGATGATCAGCGATCGCTTTGTGGAAGACGGTACCTTCCTGCGCCTGAACTACCTGCAGATTTCCTACAGTTTGCCGGAAAAGATGGCCAAGAAGATTGGGTTGAACGGCCTGCGCTTCTATGCCAGCGGCAACAACCTCTTCTGCCTGACGAAGTATTCGGGCGTGGATCCCGAGTTGGGTTATGGCGGCTACAGCGTGACGACGGACAACGCGCAGACCCCGCGTGCCAAGTCCTATACCTTGGGTGTCACGATTGATTTCTAATTGTAAAAAGCAAAGACTGATATGAAAAAGATATGGTTTAAATCTGTATGTCTGGCCTTGGCGGGGTTGTCGGTGGCTTCCTGCGGCGATTACCTGCAAATCTACCCCCTGACCATGGTCTATGAGGACAACTACTGGAACGAAAAGAACGACGTGGACCAGATTGTGGCCGGGTGCTACACCCGCATGCAGGATGACGACTTCATGCGCCGCGTGTTCCTGTGGGGCGAGGTGCGTTCCGACAACGTGATTTATTCGGGCGCGAAGCTGAGGAACCCCAACGTGGAATCCGATGAGGCGAAGTTCGTGAACGAGAACATCCTGTCCACCAACGTCTATACCAGTTGGGCGCCCTTCTATTCGGTCATCGACCGCTGCAACCTGGTCATCGAGAAGGTGCCCGAGGTGGCCGCTGCCGACCCGAGCTATTTGGAGAGCGACCAGTTGGCCACGATTGCCGAGGTGTCTGCCCTGCGGGCGTTGTGCTACTTCTACCTTGTGCGCACGTTCAAGGATGTGCCCTACTACACCCATGCCATCACCAACGACGAGCAGCCGCTGAACCTGCCTGTCACCGATGGCGATGTCATCCTGCAGAACCTGATTACCGACTTGGAGTCGGTCTATCCCAATGCCCTGACGGCTTGGCCCTTGCAGGACGGTGTCGATGTGAGCTACGGGCGCATCACGCAGAATGCCATTTTCGCCCTGTTGGCCGACATGAACCTGTGGATAGGCAATTTCACGCAAGCCGCCTATTATGCCGACTTGGTCATCAAGTCCAAGCAGGAATATTTCCGGCAGAACCGTGCTTATCCTTCGTTGACATTGGAGGATGTGACCTGGCCATTGATTCCGGACAACGGGCCGACGTATGACCGTGGTTTGGCTTACCAATATAATTTCGGGTTGGGCGCGTCTGCCGGTGGTTCTGAAGCTACCAGTCCGGAGAGCGTTTTCGAGCTGAACTTTTCGAATGACTTCAACGACGGCACGGCCAAGGGCAATCCGATTGTGTACAGCTTGTTCCGGAATATCGCACCGGGCGCAGAACCGGATTGGGGCTGTTACTCGCCGGCTGCATCTTTGGAGACGGAGGCTTCTTCTCATTCATTGTTCCTGAGCGAGGAAGATTCCCGCATCGCGGAGTCTATTTGCGATGAAGACGGTGACTATTCCATTGCCAAATATTTGTATTCCGTAATTACTGAAGATGAAGAAGGTGAGCTGCTGTATGGCTATTCTCTGCATTCACGCAACGTGGCCAACTGGGTGTTCTATCGTGTGAGCGATATGATGCTCATCAAGGCGGAAGCCCTGATTTACCAGATGTCGGACGATGGTTCCGAGCACGACGAAGAGTTGAGGCGCGAGGCTTTCGACCTGATCAATGCCGTGGAGGCACGTTCTTCTGAAAATGCGGAGTCTCTCTTGAAGTATGCGGACTATACGACAAAGGCCAGCTTGGTGGATTTGGTTTATCAAGAACGCCGTCGCGAGTTCCTTTTCGAAGGCAAACGTTGGTTTGACCTCGTGCGCCGTACCCGCCGCGATGGGAATAATACGGAGTATCTCATCAGCCAAGTGCGTGGTAAATATACCACAGCAACGACGGCCAATAAGTTCGGAAACTATAATGCCGTGTATTTGCCATACAACTACGACGAAGTGACGGTGAACGACAACCTGCAGCAGAACCCGGCTTATCCGGAGGAAGGAGAATCTTACGAATCAACAGTAGAATGACATTAGCTTATGAAACGTTTATATAAGATATTGATTTCAGCCTGCATGGCCTTGTTGCTGGTCGTGCAAGCGTCGTGGCTGACCAGCTGCAACGACGACATGGCTGCCGAGAACTATTATACGTTCACGGGCGAGATGATGAGCGACTTTCTGAACAACCGGGAGGACTTCAGCCTGTTCCGCCGCATCGTGGAGCGGAGCGGCAACATGAGCCTGCTTTCCGCCCGGGGCACGAGCACCTTCTTCCCTGCGACGAATGCGGGCGTGGAAGCGTTTTTGGCCGAAATGGGTTACGGCTCGGTGGAAGACATTCCGGAAGTCTATTGCGACACGTTGGTGAAAGCCAGCTTCATAGAGGACAGAGTACTTTACACTTATAACATGGAGGCTGTCCAGCAGATTGACAATGCGCTGGAACTCCCGTTGATTATCACGACCAGCGACACCTTGGTGGACGAAGACGGGGTGCCTTTGAGCGTCATCAACGGCCGTGCCCGTATCATCAATTCCATGAAGAACGACTCTGTGGATAACGGGGTGGTGCATCCCGTTGACCAAGTGATTGTGCCGAACACGACCATCGGTAGTACCTTCCTGGAGCAAAACAGCGCGGACTTCCAAATTTACTTTGAGGCGTTGCGCCGCACGAACTTGGTGGAAGCCTTGGGCGAATTCCGTGATGTGGCCTACGAGGAATGGAAAAATGACTATCCCCAGTTCCGCACCGGCATCAAGAGCGGTGGTGTGTTCAACGAATCCGAAATAGGTACGGGGGGATTTGATTATATGGCTCGCCGTCCGGATCATTTGGATGCGGGATTCACGGTGTTTGTCGTGCCCGACGATGTGTTGTTCAAAAAGTATCCGCAATATTTCTCTGAGTCCAACACGTTGGATGAGAATTTGGAAGGACTGTATGAACTGGCCAAGGCCAAATACAACGACCAGGCTTCGGCCGAGATTTTTAGGCTGGATGACATCGACCCGCGGACGGGGTTGACCAACAAGGAAGCTTGTTGGAATACGGATTCGTTGCAGAGTCCCTACAATCCTTTGCACATCTTCATGTCATACCATATCCTCGACCGTCTGTTTGAGAGTACGAACATCATGGTGAACGCTTACGGGGTGAACTATTATCATGCTGCGACAGCCGCTAACGACCGCAGCGAATTGGCAAACCCGACGGAATGGGTGGGCACCTTGCAGGACTTCTCCCTGTTGAAGATTGAAAAAGTATATCGTACGGTGGATACGCAGGTGGAGCGAAATGGGGATTTTTACCTGAACCATTGCACCGGCATGGAGGCTTCGGACAATCCTTCGGGGGAATACCGCCGCGGTGCCCATGTGACCCAGCCGGACAACAATTTCTCCATCAACTGTGCCTATTATTACTTGGACGATGTGATTGCCTACGATGCGGACACGCGCGACAACGTGATGAACACCCGCATCCGCATGGATATGTCCACGATTTGGCCTGAGTTGACCAACAACGGTATTCGGTTGTCGGGGGACATCCGTCAACCATACGACGCGGCTTTGGACAACACGGAATCAACGGAGAATTACTATATCCCGTCGGGTTACCTGAAGAATACGGAAGTAAGCGAAAACACCATATTCTTTGTGCAACGGCCGAAGTTGCCTTGGTGGAATGTGGGTGGCGATGAATTCAACTTCTTGGGTTCGAGCTACGACATCACCTTCCGTTTGCCCAATGTGCCTCCCGGTCAGACGTATGAAGTCCGGATGGGCTATGCCGGCATGTTGGACCGTGGTATTGCCCAGATTTACTTGGGCGTGGACGATGAGGATCCGGAACCGGTGGGCATCCCTGTGGATTTGCGCTATCAAGGCAGTGACCCGGCTGTGGGCGGCATTTTTGGGGCCAACCTGAATGATGAGGAATGGGACGAAAATGTGCAGACCATGAAGAACAACGGTTATTATCGTGGGCCGACAACCTTATATACTTATGGCGGAACAGTAACTAATCTGACTGGTCCCGATGTGACCGGAAGTGCAGCTTCACAAAGTTTCATGTATGACAATGCTTATACCTATCGGCGGAAGTTGTGCGATGTCACTCCGCAACCGGGACATCACAATACGTTGCGTATCCGTTCTGTGTGGGTGGCCGGCAACAGTGGTTGCTTCATGATTGACTATATCGAACTGGTGCCGCATACCATCTGCGGTGTCGGCGGTCTGGGTGAAAACGACAAGTAATAAACTTTAATGCAGAAAATGAAGATGAAACTGAAATATGGAATACGGACGGGACTGGCGGCGGTGGCCGCCGCCGTCGCCGTCATCGGTTGTACGGACACGTGGGACGAGCATTACGATGCGGGCGCTTCGTTGGGAGGAAGCACGGGTGCCACATTGTGGGCCAACCTTCAGCAGGACGAATCGTTGCGCCCCTTTGCCACCGTGTTGGATTCTTGCGGCTATGCGCCGATATTGAACGGTTCGCAGGTGTTCTCCGTGTGGGCTCCCCAAATCACGGAACAGGAGGCGGCCGAATGGATTGCCGCTTACCGCGCTTCCCGTGCGAATGACGAGGAGAATCCGGCTTTGCATGAATTTATCCGCAACCACATCGCCCTGTTCAATCACCAAGTGTCTGAATTGACTGATGACACGGTGCGGGTGATGAACGGGAAGCGCATGGCGTTGACCCCCACGAGTTTTGGCGGACAGAATCTAGTCGGCGAGAGAATGCCCTCTGCCAACGGTGTGCTGTATAAGATTGCGGGGACGGTTCCCTTTGACCCGAATATTTGGGAGCAGGTGCGTCGCGAGTCCACTGGGGGCGACGATGGGTTGGACAGCGTGGAAGCTTTCTTCCGGCGTTGGGCCTACGAAGTGCTCGACGAGGGTGCGAGTGTGCCGGGTGGCATTGAGGACGGAAAGACGGTTTACCTGGATTCCGTGATGGTATCTTATAACACGTTTTTCAACAGCTATGGGCAAATTGAGTCCGAGGACAGCCTGTATTGGCTGCTGGCTCCGACCAACTCGGAGTGGAAAAAGCTTGTGGAACGCAACCGCCGTTTCTTCTCCTACCATGCCGACCGTCTGGACGAAGGTGACTCCTTGCTAGATGTCTATTCCAAGCTGATGGTGCTCGAATCTTCGTTCTTCAACGTGCGCTACCAACCGGGCAGGAACTGGAATCCGGAAAATCCGGACTCCATCTGTTCTACGATGTATAGCCGCTATAGCCCCGGTTACAACTGTTTCGAACGTCCTTTCGACGCGGGCGGGGTGCTTTATGGGCTGACTCCGAAGGAATGCAGCAACGGACGCCTCTATAAGACTGCGGAATGGAACGTGCCTTTGGAAAAGTCCAGCTTCATGGAAACGGTGAAGGTCGAAGCTGAGAACGACCGCTATATCGAGTACGTGAATCAGACAGATAATAATACCGTAACAGCAACTCCGATGACGGCCGCGCCGGCATACGCCCGCTACGTGTCCGGAGGTGCTTACCTGCGGGTGGCAGATACCAAGACGGGCTTTGGCCGGCGTGCACAAATCATCATCAAGTTGCCCAACAACTTGTCGGGCTGCCCCTACGACATCAAGGTGGTCTTCGCCTCGCCCTTGGTGGCCGGTGAATCCTACTTGGAAGATGCCATGTTGAACCGGCGGGTGACGGCATCCCTCAACTATTACCAATCTACGGCTGAAGGTTCGGGCTTCAAGGCTAATGGTGACAACTTGTGTACGAACATGGAAGTCAACGCGATGGTGATGGACACGGTGACCGTGGCCGAAGGTTTCAATGCGCGGGTCAGCGGATATAGCGGACAGGGATTCCCCGTGTGTGCCTATGGCGAACAGGAACCGCGTGTGCAGCTGACCTTGCAGGGCATCAGCAACAATCCGCCTGCGGGATATGCCAGCGAGCTGTTGATAGACTGTGTCCTCTTCGTGCCGCGGCCCGACCTGATAGTGGAAGACGACAACTGATTTTTGTAGAACCATATTAGCATATAAGTAATGAAAAGATATAGATTCTATTGTTTGGCTTTGTTGATGGCGGGGGCCTTGGGTGCTTATGCCCAAGAGGAGGCCGCGACCGACACGCTGTCTGCCGCCGAGCGTCCGGCCAATGCGATAAAAAAGAATGTGAAGACACGTCCGGTGAGCGGACGGGTGTGCAGTGTGTCAGCCGGAACGCCGCTGCCGGGCGCACTGGTCAGTGTGAGCGGTTACGAGGGCTACAGTACGCTGACGGGCGAGGATGGTACCTATAAGTTGGAGGTGCCTGAGTATGCCACGGCCTTGAAGGTCACCGCTCCCGATCACAACGCGGTGCGTGTGGGCATCAACAAGTCCGGCCTGTTGGGCGATGCCATCCTTTATTCGACCATGACGCGGGCCAAATACGGGGCGGATGACAACATCCAGAACGTGGCAGAGGCAGATAACTTTGCCTACAGCCCGTCGCTGAACATCACATCGGAAATCGGCGACCAGTTGGGGGCATACGTGCGAACCATTTCGCGCGGTGGCACTCCCGGCATCGGGAACTACATGATGATGCACGGCATCAACTCCTTGAATGCCAATGCCCAGCCCTTGGTGGTCATTGACGGGGTCATCGTGGACCAGCAGTATGACCGCAGTGTCATCCACGACGGCTTCTATAACGACATCCTGACTTCGTTCAACGTGAACGAAATCAAGAGCGTGAAGGTGGTGTCCAACGGGACAGCCCTCTACGGCGCGAAGGGTGCGAACGGTGTCATTCTCATCGAGACCAAGCGCAACACGAGCCTGGCTACCAAGATTGATGCCACGGCTTCGGCGGGCATCACCTTGCTCCCCAAGAAAATCGACATGATGAGCGGGTCGCAATACAAGACCTATGCCTCTCATTTGTTGCAGGGGACGGGGACGAACATCACCGATTTCTCGTTCCTCACCACCGATCCGAAGAACTACTATTATAATAAGTATAATAACAACACGGACTGGAACGATGTGGTCTATGACGAGGCTTTCTCGCAGAACTACGGCATCACGGTGCAGGGCGGCGACGACATTGCCAGCTACTACTTGGCCTTAGGCTACAACGGTGCACACAGCGTGTTGAAGGAGAACAACATGAACCGCCTGAACATCCGCTTCAACACGGACATCAACATGTTCAAGCAGTTGTTCGTGCGCTTCGACGCTTCGTATAGCAACGTGACGCGCAACCTGAAAGACCAGGGCGCACCGGAAGGATATGACGAGGGCACGGTGACTTCGCTCAACTTCCTTGGCTTGGTGAAAAGCCCGATGCTCAGCCCGTATTCATACGCGGCCGGACAGATTTCCACTGCCGCATACGACATCACGGACGAGGATTATCTGGCCCAGGCCTTGTCGGGCATGGACAACGTGAACTACCAGCTGGCCAACCCGGCTGCCATCAACGAATACGGAACGGCACAGAACAAGAACTATTTTGAGAATTCTTACATGAACATCGCCGTGACGCCAAAGTGGGAGTTCAACAAGCATCTTTACATCAGTTCGCTGTTCAGCTACACGCTGACCAACACGACCGACAAGTATTATGTGCCCATCAACGGTGTGCCGTCCTACTACGTAAGCTCGCTGGACTTGGTGCGCGATAACGAAATCCGTTCGATGTATGCTTCGCAGAACTCCATCACGAGCGACACGAAGATTGTGTGGGAAAACCAATACAATGCGCACAGCATCGATCTGATGGGCGGCTTCCGTTACATGAACGACCGCTACAAGGTGGACACCCAGTTGGGTTACAACACCGGCAGCGACAAGACCCCGTTCATCAACGACACGCAGAACAAGCAGACAACCGGTGCCAGCAACCGTTGGACTTCCGTCACATGGTACGGGCAGGCGCGTTACGACTACCGCAAGCGTTACTTTGTGGAAGGTAACCTGGCTATTGAGAGCTCGTCCCGTTTCGGCAAGGATGCCAAGGACGGCTTCAAGCTCGGCGGGGTGCGCTGGGGCGTGTTCCCCGGCATCCAGGCCGGATGGGTGCTGACCAATGAAAGCTGGTTCGACGTGCCGGGCGTGGACTATGCACGTTTCAACATGGGCTTCGACGTGAGCGGCAATGATGGCATCGAATATGACGCCACGCGCACTTACTTCCAAAGCGTCCTGTATCAGGGACAGGCCAACGGCCTCGTGCTGGGCAACATCGGGAACACGGAACTGCAGTGGGAGACGACCCGCCGCTTCAACTTCGGTGCGGACTTGAACTTCCTGCACAACCGCTTGAACGTGAAACTCGATGTGTATAAGAGCTGGACGGACAACCTGCTGACTTATCACGACCTGAGTTTCCTCACCGGTGTGGAAAGCAACTGGGTGAACGGTGGTTCGCTGGAGAACAAGGGCTTCGTGCTCAGCTTCAATGCCCACTTGTTGGCCAAGCGCGACTGGAACTGGGAAGTGGGAGCCAGCGTGGGCCATTACAAAAACGAGCTGACGGCACTGCCCGACGGGCAACAGTATGTGGATACCGAGGTGTATGGCGGCACCATCCGTTCGCAAATCGGGCAACCCGTGAACCTGTTCTACGGTTACAAGACGGGCGTGACGGAATCGGGAACATCCGTGTATGCCACCTCGCGGGAAGCTGCAGCCGACGGGCTGTTCATCACGGAAGAAAATGGTGACAGGGTCTATTTCGGTGCGGGCGACGTGAAATTCGTGGACCAGAACGGTGACAAGGAAATCAACTCGGCCGACATGCAAGTCATCGGCGACCCGAACCCGGACATTTACGGTAACATCTTCACTTCCGTAAGCTGGAAACGGCTCCGCCTGGACGTGAACTTCAACTACAGCCTCGGCAACGACGCTTACAACTACTTGCGTTCGCAACTGGAAGGCGGTAGCCGCTTCATGAACCAGACGACGGCCATGGTGAACCGTTGGACGTATGAGGGACAGGTGACGAACATGCCGAAGGCCACTTGGGAAGACCCGATGGGGAATGCCCGTTTCAGCGACCGTTGGATTGAGGATGCCAGCTACTTGCGCCTGAAGTCCATCACGCTGAGCTACGAGCTTCCGCTCAATAACGCATTCATCCATGGGCTGACATTCTGGGGACAGGCCAACAACGTGTTCACCGTGTCCAAGTACCTGGGACAAGATCCCGAATTCTCCATGGGCAACAGTGTTTTGGAACAAGGCATCGACCGCGGCCTGTTGGCCAACAGCCGCAACTTCATGCTGGGTATAAAAATCAACTTATAAAATTGGGCTCTTATGAAACTGAAATCTTATATTATCATGCTTGCGGCGGCTGCGGGGACAGGCTTCTTCAGCGCATGCGAGGACATGCTCGAACCGACTTCGGAATATGTGCTCTATGACGACGGCAGCCACCTGACGACTCCTGCGGACACGGCCAACTCCTTGGTGGGCCTCTTCTACAAGCTGCAGGCCATCGGCGACCGCACCAACCTGTTGGGCGAGATGCGGGGCGACTTGGTGACCCTGCGTTCCAACGCCAGCACGGACCTGCAGGACTTGTATAACTTCAACGTGGGGGATGACAACCGCTATAACAATCCGCGCGACTATTATGCGATTATCAACAATTGCAACTACTACGTCACGCATGTCGATATGAACGCGTTCGACAACCGTGGCAACCGCATCTTCGAAAAGGAACTGGCACAAGTGAAGGCTGTCAGGGCTTGGACTTACTTGCAGCTGGCGTTGAACTACGGGAGTGTGCCTTTCTACGACACGGCCTTGCTCACGGAACAGGATGCCAATGCCATCGACCTCACGGCTTCGCGCCGCGACCTCTTGGGCATCTGCGATTATTTCATCAACGACCTGCAGCCTTACATCAATACGTCTTGGCCCACGATGCACATCGTAGGTACGGTGTGGATGGTCAACTGCTATTTCCCGATTGACATGGTGCTGGGCGACCTCTACTTGTGGCGGGCTTCCCTGACGGGGAGCGTCAGCGACTACCGTTCGGCGGCGCGTTGCTACTATCGCTGGATCTTGGATGACTCGCGCGGCACGGGGATTCTTGTTTCGGACAATCATGTGATGAAGCCCGTTTATACGCCGGCTTCCAACAGCGTTGAGTTGGTGACGGAAGGTGCGTATGCCGGCGTGATGTCTTCTTACCGAAGTTTGTTCAGCTTTTCGACAGCTTCCTATGGTCAAGAGACGTTCACCATGATTCCGATGGACTCCGCTTCCAGCCAGGGTTACTACAGCGAGCTGCCGCGGCTGTACAACAGTCAATTTGGCACGGACGACAACGGAATGGCGTACGTGGACACCTCCGACGGTGAATACTGCATCACGCCTTCCAATCATCTGCAGGAAATTAGCATGGCGCAGTCCTATTATCTCTTGAACGAAGAGGGCGACCACGTGACGATTGATTGGGACGAGGCCGATGCCGACCCGCTGTTGGAAGGTGACCTCCGTTTGTATGCGCTGTGGAACACGGGTTCCTATAACACGACCATCGGCGGCGAGGCCGGGACGGCCACCTATTCCGGGTTGACGAAGAACAACCAACGCGCCATCCCCATTTACCGCCAGACGGACGTATGGCTGCGCCTGGCCGAGGCGTTGAACGGTGCCGGACTGCCGCGCATGGCATACGCCATCTTGGCCACGGGGCTGAACAACGTGATTGTGGAAGACAGCATCATGCCTTATTGCAACGATGCGGACTTGGCTTTCGTCAATGAGTTGAACAGCATGGGGCACGGCAACAGTTTCATGCTGTTCGGCACCACCCGTAACGGGGTGCGTACGGATGGCATTATCGGCATCCATTCACGCGGAAGCGGGTATGCGGAACTGAATCCGGACTATGCTTACCCGATGGTGGATTCGATTGCTGCCGACGGTTCGCACATTAACGGCTATACGGGGCAGGACACGTTGGCTTGGGCGCAGATGCACCTGGCCGAGGAACAGCTCCGCGTGGACAGCATGTTGCTGACTGAGATGGCGTTGGAGACCTGCTTCGAGGGCAAACGTTTCTATGACCTGATGCGTTTCGCCAAACGGCATAACAACAATGCTTGGCTGGCCGATCCCATCAGCAAGCGCAACGGGGAAAGCAATCAAGACCAAGGGCTCCGCAACCTCCTGATGACGGAAGACAACTGGTACCTGAATTGGAAGGACCAAATCGGAAAATGACATAAACTGATAGATGAATAGTCAAGGGTTGCAACCACGGTTGCAGCCCTTGACGGTTATAAAGGGGCGGTCTGTATTCTTGGACGTTTACATTTTTCGGAATAATGGCACTTGAAACTGGGTGTTCCAAGCACTTGAAACTGGGTGTTTCAGGCCTTGAAACTGGGTGTTCCAGGCCTTGAAACTGGGTGTTTCAGGCTCTGAAACTTTCATGCCGTGTCTTTTCCGTTTTTCTTCAACGAAAAGTAGAGTCGCCAAAAGCCAAGTGAAGTTGCCGTTTTTGTTTCCGTTTGCATCTTTCTTGTAGTTCCAAAAGCCCACAGGCTGTTTTTTCGTGAAAATCACTATGGAATGAAAAAAAAGTTGTATTTTTGCCCAAATTTTAGCGGCAAGCAGAAAAGTAAAATACGATATATGGCAAATAAATTCGCAGAACGTACGCATTTGGACCTTTCCGAGGTGAACAAGGAGGTGCTGAAGATGTGGGACGAAGCCGACATCTTCCATAAAAGTATGACGGAACGTGAGGGCTATCCTTCGTTTATTTTTTATGAGGGGCCTCCCTCGGCCAACGGGCATCCGGGTATCCACCATGTGTTGGCGCGTTCCATCAAGGACACGTTCTGCCGTTTCAAGACCATGAAGGGTTTCCAAGTGAAGCGGAAAGCCGGATGGGACACGCACGGACTTCCGGTGGAACTGGGCGTGGAAAAGGAATTGGGCATCACGAAGGAAGACATCGGCAAGACGATTTCCATAGAGGAATATAACCGCAAATGCCGCACGAACGTGATGAAATACACGGCGGAGTGGACCGACCTGAGCCACAAGATGGGCTATTGGGTTGATATGGAGCATCCGTATATCACTTACGACAACAAATATATTGAAACCTTGTGGTGGCTGTTGCAGCAACTCTACCGCAAGGGGTTGCTGTATAAGGGTTACACGATACAGCCTTATTCGCCCGCTGCGGGCACGGGGCTTAGCTCGCACGAGCTGAACCAGCCGGGCTGTTACCGCGACGTGAAGGACACCACGGTGACCGCACAGTTCCGGATGACCGACCCGCGACCGGAGATGACGGGATGGGGCGAACCTTATTTCCTGGCTTGGACCACCACGCCGTGGACGCTCTCTTCCAACACGGCGCTTTGCGTGGGGCCGAAAATAGAATACGTCTGCATCCGCACTTACAATATGTATAGCGGAAAGCCGGTGACGGTGGTGATGGCCAAGGCGCGCATGGGGGCTTACTTGAACCCGCAGGGCGCGGAGTTGCCGCTGGAAGACTATAAGCCGGGCGACAAGGTGGTGCCTTACCGCGTGGTGGGCGAATATGTGGGCACCGACTTGGTTGGCATGCACTACGAACAGCTTCAGCCGTGGGTGAATCCCGGGGGTGACGCTTTCCGCGTGATACAGGGTGACTATGTGACAACAGAAGATGGTACGGGCATCGTGCATATCGCGCCGACATTCGGTGCGGACGATGCTTTCGTGGCCAAGGCTGCCGGAATCCCTCCCTTGCAAGTGGTGGACAGAAAGGGCGAGTTGCGTCCGTTGGTGGACCTGACCGGCAAGTTCTACCGGATGGAGGATTTGGATGAGGACTTCGTGCGCCGCAACATTGACGTGGAAACCTATCGCCCGTGGGCGGGACAGTTCGTGAAGAACGCCTACGATCCGGCCAAGACGGAAAAAGACGAGACGTTGGACGTGGCCCTTTGCATGGACTTGAAGCAGAAAGGACTGGCTTTCAAGATAGAGAAGCACGTGCACAGCTATCCACATTGCTGGCGCACGGACAAACCGGTGTTGTATTATCCCTTGGACAGCTGGTTCATCAAGAGCACGGCGGCTAAGGAACGCATGATGGAACTGAACAAGACCATCAAATGGAAACCCGCCACGACGGGCACGGGACGTTTCGGGAAATGGCTGGAGAACCTGAACGACTGGAACCTGAGCCGAAGCCGTTATTGGGGCACCCCGTTGCCGATATGGCGGTCGGAAGACGGGGAAGAAACTTGTATTGGGTCGGTGGCCGAACTCTATGAGGAAATCGAAAAGGCGGTGGCCGCAGGGCTGATGGCGGAGAATCCGTTGAAGCAGAAAGGCTTCGTGCCGGGCGACTACAGCCAGGAGAACTATGACCGGATAGACCTGCACCGTCCGTTTGTGGACGATGTGGTGTTGGTTAGCCCCACGGGCAAACCAATGAAGCGCGAGGCCGACCTCATCGACGTGTGGTTCGATTCCGGTGCCATGCCTTACGCGCAAATCCATTATCCGTTCGAACATAAGGAAGAATTCGATTCGCGCACCGTCTATCCGGCCAATTTCATCGCCGAAGGCGTGGACCAGACGCGGGGCTGGTTCTTCACGTTGCATGCCATCTCCACGATGGTGTCGGACAGTGTGGCCTACAAAGCCGTAATCTCCAATGGGTTGGTGCTGGACAAGAACGGTAACAAGATGTCCAAACGCTTGGGCAATGCCGTGGATCCGTTTGGTGCCATTGAGAAATACGGGTCGGATGCCGTGCGTTGGTATATGCTGACCAACTCTTCGCCTTGGGACAACCTGAAGTTCGACGAGGCCGGAGTGCAGGAAGTGAGCCGGACGTTCTTCGGCAAGTTGTTCCAGACCTATTCTTTCCTGACGATGTATGCCAATGTGGACGGGTGGTGTTATGACGAACCCGACGTGCCGATGGCAGAGCGTCCGGAAATCGACCGTTGGATTTTGTCGGAACTGAACACGTTGGTGAAGAACGTGAACGACTGTTATGAGGATTATGAGCCGACGAAGGCCGGCCGCTTGATAGAGACGTTCGTCATTGACAACGTGAGCAATTGGTATGTGCGCCTGAACCGCAAACGTTTTTGGGGCAATTCCATGAGCACGGACAAACTTTCGGCCTATCAGACGCTTTACACTTGCTTGGAAACCGTGGCGCGGCTGATGGCACCCATCGCGCCTTATTATGCCGACCGCCTTTATGGCGACCTCACCGCGGCTACCGGCCGGGCAGAGGCCGAGAGTGTGCATTTGGCTACTTTCCCCGTGTGCGACACGGCGAAAATCGACAAGGCTTTGGAATACCGCATGGAATTGGCCCAGCAAATCACTTCGATGGTGCTCTCCCTGCGCAAGAAGGAGAAAATCATCGTGCGCCAGCCTCTGCAGTGCATTGCCATTCCCAAGGGTGACGCGGCGCGCCAGGAAAGCATCGAGGCCGTGAAACAGTTGATTTTGGACGAGGTGAACGTGAAGGAACTGCGCTTCGTGGAAGGCGACGGCATGCTGGTGAAGAAAGTGAAGTGCAACTTCCGCACGATGGGTAAGAAGTTCGGCAAGCTGATGAAAGCCGTGGCCGCGAAGGTGGAAACGCTGACGCAGGCACAAATTTCGGAATTGGAAACCGCAGGGGCGCTCAACGTGGCTTTGGAAAGCGGTGAGACGGTGAATATCGAGGCTGCCGATTTGGAAATCTATAGCGAGGATATTCCGGGATGGACAGTGGCCAACGAAGGTAGTCTGACCGTGGCTTTGGACATCACGGTGACGGAGGCATTGCGTGTGGAAGGCGCGGCGCGCGAAATCGTGAAGCGTATCCAAAACCTGCGCAAGGAGAGCGGGCTGGAAATCACAGACCGTATCGCGGTGTCCTTGACTCATTCCGATTTGACAGACAAAGCCGTGGCGGAATATGGCGACTATGTCCGCAGCCAGGTGTTGGCCAATTCGTTGACACTGGCCGACGAAGTGGCAGACGGCATGGTGCTTGACTTCGACGGGCAGACTGTGACGGTGAAAGTGACGAAGGACTGACAAAGACACAAATATTAACCCTAAAAGTGAAAATATTATGGCAGAAAAAACACGTTATTCGGATGAGGAGCTGGCCGAGTTCAAGCAATTGATACTGGAAAAGCTGGCCTTGGCCAAGAAAGATTATGAGAGCATGATGGGCACGTTGATGAACACGGACAACAACGGCGTGGACGACACGTCGCCCACCTATAAGGCATTGGAGGAAGGGGCAAACACGCAGACCAAAGAGGAGCTGGCCTTGCTGGCCGCCCGCCAGCAGAAGTTCATCAAGGGGTTGGAGGCCGCATTGGTGCGCATTGAAAACAAGACCTATGGGATTTGCCGCGTCACGGGCAAACTGATTCCGAAAGAGCGCTTGCGCCTCGTGCCCCACGCCACATTGAGCGTGGAGGCTAAAAACCAAAGATGAGCATGAGGAAGGCGGAAGGAAAGGAGAGGACGTCGTGGCTCACCCAAGGGCGGTTGGCCGTACTGATTATCGTGGCGGTGCTTGTGGCCGACCAGCTTATCAAGATAGCGGTCAAGACGAACATGTACATGCACGAGAGCATTCGTGTGACGGATTGGTTTTATATCCTCTTCACGGAGAATCCGGGCATGGCCTTCGGTTGGGAGTTTTTTGACAAGCTTTTCCTGACGCTGTTTCGTATCGTAGCTGTGGCCGTCATCGGATACCTCCTTCACCGGATTATCCGCAAGGGGGTGCCGACGGGCATGGTGGTGTGTGTGTCCTTGATTGTGGCCGGCGCGGCCGGGAACATTATCGACTGTGTGTTTTATGGACTGATATTCAACAATCCTCCTGCGCCGTTCGTGGCCAATTTTGTGCCTTTTGGCACGGGCTATGAGAGTGCGTTCCACGGCAAGGTGGTGGACATGTTCTATTTTCCCATCATCGACACACATTGGCCGGATTGGATGCCATGGGTAGGGGGAGAGCATTTTGTGTTTTTCAGCCCGATTTTTAATTTTGCCGACGCGGCCATCAGTTGTGGCATTATTGCCTTGCTGATATTCTATCATAAGCGCATATCCCAGTAAAAGTGTGGCCATGAGGATAGGGAAACTATTGTGCAGAGCGGTTTGCGTGGGGATGGGTGGCATTTGGCTGTTTGCCTGCAAGCCGGGGGTGCCTTCCGGAGTGATACCGCCCGATGATTTGGAGGAAATCCTGTATGATTATCATCTTGCACAAGCCATGGCAGAGAACGGGGCGCGTGACAGTATGGATTTCCGCCGTTACAGTTATGTCCGGGCCGTGTTTGACAAACACGGTGTCACGGAAGCCGAGTTCGACACGGCGATGGTGTGGTATTCTTCCCATGCCACTTATTTGCATGAGATTTACCAACGTCTGCGCGAGCGATATTCCGGTGGCGTGGCCACGTTGGGCGCAGCCACGGGGACGGGTGACGTGTTTGCCAACCTGGATGCGCAAGGGGATACGGCCAATATTTGGCAAGGACATACGTTCGTAGTGCTGAAACCTGTATTTGCGGAAAATCGCATGACATTCTCCTTGAAGGCAGATACGACTTTCCAGGTGGGAGATGTCTTGCTTTGGCGTTTTGATTCCCGCCAGATAGCTCATGGCCGTGCGAGCGAGACGTATGCGGGCTTTTATGTGCAATATGACAATGACTCCACAGCGGGAGTGGTGCGAAGGGTTTACTCAAGCAACCGGGTGCAACTTAGGTTGGAAGGTGACACGGTGCATGCTATCCGCGAGATTGGCGGTTTTGTGTACTGTAAACCGGCAGACGACAAGGAGGAGCCGCGTTTCCAGATTCTTCAAGATTTCATGTTGATTCGCATCCATCAACAATTGGATTCGGTTCAGGCGGACACAGCAAAGGTTGTTCCCGCGGTGGCGGACAGTTTGTCAACCGATTCGGCGCAGGATGTCACTCCGGCATCAAACCGCCGTTTGTCTCCTACGGAGCTTCGCGACAGTCGTCCGGTGGAGCGTTCCATCAATGTGGTGAAAGAGAAACCCTATCGGGTGATTCGTGGCCAAACGCGCGGGGCGCGTACCTCACGGGACAGGCGATGAAGCGGTTTGCCTGCCATCGTTTGTATGTTCCGGGCGGCACGGTTTTCCGTCATTGCATTGTGTGCGTGGCGGATGACGGATGTTATGCCGGAACTCTTCCCTTGGAAGGGGAACGGGCTGCCGTGGAATGGGTCGGTGGTGTATGTGTGGCGTGTCCTGAAGGGGTGGTTCCTTTGCCGCAGAGCACGGTGGCAGAAGTGTGTCGCGGCTTTTTAGGTGCAAAGGAGGGGAGATGCTGGGTTTGGAAAGCCTGCCGTATTCCTGTTGGGGCAGAGCATACGCCTGTTGGCGTGTGGTACCGGCTTTGTTGAATTTTTTTTCATTTTTTTGCAGACAACCGGGCCGACCGCCTGAATTCCGCGCACACAATGGCTGTGGCGGTGGCCACATTCAAACTTTCCGATGTGAAACGTCCGGGAGGAAAATTGGGAATGTAAAGGCGGCTATTGACAAGGTGACCCACTTCCGGGCTGATGCCGTTTCCTTCGTTGCCCATTATGATGACTCCGGTCTGCGAGAGTGGCTGTGCGTAGAGGTCTTTGCCTTCAAGGAAAGTGCCATAGACGGGAGTTTGGGGCGGAAGTTCCGCCAAGGATGCGGCCAACGGCAGGTAGTGGACATGTACGCGGGCGAGTGCCCCCATGGTGGCTTGGACGGTTTTGGGATTATAGATGTCGGCTGTATCGGGGGAGCAGAATATGTGCTCGATGCCAAACCAGTCGGCTAGCCGGATGATGGTGCCCACGTTTCCTGGATCTTGTACCCCGTCTAGGGCGAGGCACAATTGCGACGGAGCGACGTTGGCGGGTGTGGCATGTTCTTCGCGTTGGCAGAAAAGGGCTATGACATCTTGTGGATGTTTCAGCAGACTGGTTTTCTGCAGTTCTTCTGGCGTAGTTGCCTGTACTTCCACACCATTCCTGCGAAGCGTTTCTACGGTGTCTTCGTGTGTTTCCAGCCATTCGGTCAAAGCTGTGAGATACGTGCATTCGAATGTCGGCAATAAATCTTCCACTAACTTGTGTCCTTCGGCAACGAACATTTTCGATTCCTTGCGGAATTTTTTTTGTTCAAGGGAATGTATGAACTTGATTTTGCTTTTACTAATCATGTTGAACTTCCAATTATCTTGCAAATCTAAGAAGTAATTCTCAAAAAACTCGAAAAAGCACTGTGTTTTTTTAGCGTTGGCTTCACCTCGGCATGAAAAACAAATAAATTTGTTTTGTCCTGCACTCGGTTTGCATTATCTTTGCACAGATAAATATTTCTTATGCGGAAACTTTGGTATGTTTTGTGGGGAATGATGCTTGTGGCGTTGCTGAATGCCTGTTCAGCCACGAAATTCATTCCTGATGGAGACTACATGCTGGAGAGTGTTTCCGTGAAGTCGGGAGATAATGCGTTGGACGCTTCCCTGTTGAAGGGTTATATCCGTCAACATCCCAATTCCAAATGGTTCAGTTTGCTTAAAGTGCCGATGGGGCCTTACGCCCTTTCGGGACGTGACACGACCAAGCGTATCAACCGTTTTTTGCAGCGGATAGGCGAAGCTCCCGTCATCTTTGACACGTTGCAGGCCAATCGTGCGCAGGAAAACATGCTTTCGGCCGTGAACAATTTGGGATTTTTGCAGGCAGATGTGCGGCAGGAAAGAATCGTCAAGGGGAAAAAGGTCAGGTTGACTTTCATGGTGGAGCCGGGCGAGCGGTATCATGTACGGCATATTGATTACGAGATTGAAGACACGGCGGTGGCCCGCATTTTGCGGCAATACGCCGACCGCACGTTGTTGCAAGAAGGAATGCCTTTTGATTTGAACCAACTGGACGCGGAGCGTGGGCGTATCAGTAGTCGGTTGCAAAACAACGGATATTACAGGTTCAACAAGGAATTCGTGCGTTATGAGGCCGATACATGCGTGGGTGACCATAGCGTGGACTTGAATGTGCAAATCCCTTTGTATCGTGTTACCGTGGACGGCGATTCCATGCTCCATCCGCGTTATGTCGTCCGCAATGTCTCTTTTGTCAGCAGTGCGGCGCAGGTTGAGGGGGGACGTGACACGTCGGACATGGATAGCATAACCTATGGCGGTTTTCCCATTTATTTCCGCGGAAAGTTGGCGTTCCGTCCTTCGTTGTTTGTGCAAAACAATGTGATTGAGCCGGGAAACCTTTACCGGGAGCAGGACGTGCGGCGCACTTATAGCAATTTGGGGCAGTTGGGCGCGGTGATGTTTTCCAATATCCGGATGGAGGAAACAGACACACTTTCCGGCGAGTTGGATTGTGTGGTCACGTTGCACGAGAACAAGCGTCGTTCGGTGGGGGCGGAAGTGGAAGGCACCAACACGGCCGGTGACTTGGGGGCGGCCTTGCTGCTGACTTATCAGAACCGTAATTTGTTCCGTGGGTCGGAACTCTTTTCGCTGAAGTTGCGCGGGGCTTTCGAAGCGATTACGGGACTGGAAGGATATAGCGACCAAAACTATATGGAAGTCAGCGTGGAAGCCGGACTCACGTTCCCGAATCTCAAATTGTTCCGTTTTAATGGGCGCGAACGCGGGTTGGTGCGAGCCACATCGGAGATTTCCCTAATGTATGACTCGCAGAACCGTCCCGAATTCCACCGTCGCGTGTTGACGGGCGCATTGCGTTACCGCTGGCAAAGCCCCAACGGCTTGTTGCGTCACCGTATCGACTTGATAGATTTGAACTATGTGTATATGCCATGGATTTCCGAAACTTTCCGCCGTGATTATTTGGAAGACGAGACAGACCGGAACGCCATTTTGCGTTACAACTACGAGAATCTTTTCATCATGCGTCTGGGGTATAGTTTCACGTATAATTCCCAACGGAGCGCGACGGGTCTCTCGGATTATGGCAGCAATGCGCTCGGCATCCGTTTCAACGTGGAGTCGGCGGGTAACCTGCTGTACGGCTTTTCCCGTTTGCTTAAGGCCCGGCAGAACAATGACGGGCAATACACCTTATTTAATATTGCATACGCCCAATATCTCAGGGGGGATTTTGACGTGAGCAAGAGTTTCCGTTTCGATGACCGTAACTCATTGGCTTTGCATCTTGGCATCGGGGTGGCTTACCCATATGGCAATTCCACGATCCTTCCCTATGAGAAGCGTTATTTCAGCGGCGGGGCGAACAGTGTGCGCGGATGGTCGGTGAGGGAACTCGGGCCGGGACGTTTCACGGGCGGAGACGGGCGTATCGACTTCATTAACCAAACGGGCGACATCAAGTTGGACCTCAACGCGGAGTATCGCACTTTCTTGTTTTGGAAATTGCACGGGGCTGTGTTTGTGGACGCGGGCAACATTTGGACTATCCGCGATTATGCGGAACAACCCGGTGGCCAGTTCCGCCTGAAAAGCTTTTGGCGCGAGATAGCCGTGTCCTACGGGTTGGGAATCCGCTTGAATTTTGATTATTTCATTTTGCGTCTTGACGGTGGCATGAAAGCCGTACATCCCGCTTACACGGATGCGCGTCGCCATTTTCCCATTATCCATCCGAACTTCAGGCGTGACTTCACCTTGCATTTCGCAGTGGGCCTTCCATTCTGACGCGCCAACGACGCCCTTGCTTCACGAGCGGGATGGTGTATTCGGCCTTTTCGAGAATGCGCCCTTCGCGTTGTTCCAGCGAGTCTGCCGTCAGGGCTTCGTGCACAGTGCAACGGGCAAGGGCCGTGCTGTCCGACGTGAGTTCGCAACTCACCGAAGAGACGTAGGCTTCTTCTGTGGCGTTGCGGACTGCTTCAAGGTCGCGCTCCGTGATGTTTGAAGCACGGAAGGCAATCCATTTGCGTGAGTCCGGGGTACATGTCTCATAAGCTTCTTCAAAATGCAGGTTGAAGTAGTTTTCCGCGAATTTCTTGGCTTGTGCGGCCGCGCGTTCCTCTTCTTCGCTCATGCATCCGGCAGAAACCGCCCCGATAAGCAGGCAAAAAATGGCGTGGGATATTCTTTTTCTTTTCATTCTATTCTTTTTGAGTGTTGCCGATAAGGCGAAATGTGGTTTTTATGCCTGCAAAGATAGTTTTTTCACATTCATTATCCAACGTTTAGAAAAGGATATTGTGTCCTTTTCGGGGGTGGTTGGGTGCTTCGGGTTGTTGATTTAGCCGAAATGAAATAGGGAAAGAGGGCGGGCATGGATTTGTTTGTTCCTGTATGTTTTCGTATATTTGCCATGCGAATATAGGATGCGGTTCGGGCAAGTCCACGGAAAATGGGGATTTTCCTTGCTTTGTCTCTCACCTTTCACTAATTTGCATAAACAATGAATGGAATGTTGAAGTTTGTTTGTTTGGGAAGCGGGAGCAGCGGGAACAGCTATTTCCTTTTTTCAGAGAATTACGGGGTATTGATTGACGCGGGGATTGGCATCCGGACGCTGAAGAAGCATTTCCAAGCCAACGGGCTTTCTTTGTCGCAAATCAAGGTCATTCTCATCACGCATGACCATACGGATCATATCAAGTCGGTGGGTGCTTTGGCGCATGAATATGGCCTTTCTGTGTTTGCCACGGCCTTGGTGCACGAGGGCATCAACCGCAATTATTGCGTCAATCCCAAGCTGGAAGCAAAAAACGTGCGTGTCTTGCAAAAAGACCGGACGTTTCGTTTGGGGTGTTTTGAGATTACTCCATTCGAGGTGCCCCACGATAGCAGCGACAATGTGGGGTACAGCATACAATATGAAGACGTGAACTTTTGCCTGATTACGGACGCCGGGCATGTCACGGAAAGTTTCGGGGAATATGTCGCCAAAGCCAATTACTTGGTGCTGGAGGCGAACCACGACGAGGACATGCTGATGAAGGGGCCTTATTCCGCCTATTTGAAAAGCCGGATAAAGGGCGGGTACGGGCATTTGAGCAACAAGTCGGCTGCCGGTTTGCTGACCGACCATATCACGGAGAAACTTCGGCACGTGTGGCTCTGTCACCTTAGCGAGGAAAACAACCATCCGGAGCTGGCCCGCAAAACGATAGATGCGCATCTTCGCTCGTTTGGCATCATCGCCGGAAAGGACTTCTTATTGGATGTGTTGAAACGCAGAATCCCTTCCGAAGTCTATACTTTGAGCGAAAAATGAAAAAAACGGCAGGAATGTTTGGTGGGTTGGACAAAAATGTCTAACTTTGCACTCGCAAAAACAAAAAGATGCGTCCTTAGCTCAGTTGGTAGAGCAATTGACTCTTAATCAATGGGTCCAGGGTTCGAGCCCCTGAGGGCGTACTTCGATGAAATTTTTGTTTGCGTCCTTAGCTCAGTTGGTAGAGCAATTGACTCTTAATCAATGGGTCCAGGGTTCGAGCCCCTGAGGGCGTACGAGAAGGCAGCCATGGGTTGCCTTTTTTGTTGTATGGATGTTTTCGGGTATTTTGTATGTGGTTTTGTTGTCTGTTTGGCCGCGAAATGCTATCTTTGCATGAAATTCAAACAACAAAATAAAGAAAGATGCCAAAAATATCCGTTCGCGGCCAGGAAATGCCGGAGTCACCAATCCGGAAATTGGCTCCGCTGGCCTTTGATGCCAAAAGTAGGGGGATACATGTATATCACTTGAATATCGGGCAGCCCGACCTGCCAACCCCGCGAGCGGCCATAGACGCGATTAAGAACATAGACCGCAAGGTGCTGGAGTATAGCCCGAGCCAAGGTTTTTTGAGTTATCGGCAGAAATTGGTGGGCTATTATGCCAAATACAATATCAATCTGGAAGCGGACGACATTATCGTCACCTCGGGAGGTTCTGAGGCTGTGCTGTTCGCGTTTTTGTCGTGCCTGAACCCGGGTGATGAGATTATTGTGCCGGAACCGGCGTATGCCAACTACATGGCTTTTGCCATTTCGGCCGGTGCTGTCATCCGCACGATTTCCACAACGATTGAGGAAGGTTTCTCTTTGCCCAAAGTGGAGAAGTTCGAGGAACTGATTAATGAACGCACGCGGGCCATTTTGATTTGCAACCCCAATAACCCGACAGGTTACCTATATACGCGGCGTGAGATGAACCAAATCCGCGACTTGGTGAAGAAGTATGATTTGTATTTGTTCTCGGACGAAGTTTATCGCGAGTTCATTTATACGGGCTCTCCTTATATCTCTGCGTGCCACTTGGAAGGCATAGAGAACAATGTGGTGTTGATAGACTCCGTGTCGAAGCGTTACAGCGAATGCGGCATACGCATCGGTGCGCTGATTACGAAGAACGTGGAAGTACGCAAGGCGGTGATGAAGTTTTGCCAGGCGCGTTTGAGCCCTCCCCTTATCGGGCAGATTGCCGCAGAGGCGTCGCTTGACGAACCCGAAGAATACGGGCGCGAGGTGTATGACGAATATGTGGAGCGCCGGAAATGCCTGATAGACGGGCTGAACCGCATACCGGGCGTGTATTCACCCATTCCGATGGGTGCCTTTTATACCGTAGCCAAACTTCCGGTGGACGATGCCGAAGAATTTTGCGCATGGTGCCTCAAGGAGTTTAACTATGAGGGGGAGACCGTGATGATGGCTCCGGCGGCGGGTTTCTATACGACTCCCGGTTCGGGGAAGAATGAAGTGCGGATTGCTTACGTGTTGAAAAAGGAAGACCTGACGCGGGCTTTGTTTGTCTTGCGCAAGGCCTTGGAAGCTTATCCGGGGCGTGTGTTGGACTAGTGTGGAGCCGTGTCCTTGCCGATGGATTCCATTTTGTTCATAGCCCGCAGACTGTTCCGCGACAAGGGAGATGCGCGGAAGGTGGCGCGTCCGGCCATCGTGATTGCCACGTGTGGTGTGGCTATCGGGTTGGCCGTGATGATTGTGTCGGTTTGCGTGGTGCTGGGCTTCAAGGGGGACATCCGTGACAAAGTCATCGGGTTTGGGTCACACGTGCAGATTCAAAATTATGCGGCGGTGGCGACGAATGCACCATTGCCGGTGGTCGTTACCGACTCGTTGATGAGGCAAGTGGAGGCCGTGGATGGCGTGTCGCATGTGCAACGTTTCAGCAACAAGGAGGGCATCTTGAAGACCGACGAGGAATTCAAGGGGGTGCTGTTGCATGGTGTGGGGGCGGAGTTCGATGCCGCTTTTTTGAAGGCTCATCTTGAAGAGGGGGAGATTCCGGAATTTTCGGATAGCGTGGCGTCGAATCGCATTGTGGTTTCGCGCCAAATGGCTGATGAATTGCATTTGGAAGTGGGCGACCGGATTTTCGCTTATTTCTTTGAACAGTCCGTGCGCGCCCGCCGTTTCACGGTGGCCGGGATTTATTGCACCCATCTGTCGGAATTTGACGATGCCATGGTGTTTACCGACCTTTATACTTGTAACCGTCTGAATGCATGGGAGGCGGATCAGTACAGCGGTTTGGAGGTGAGTGTGGCCGATTTCGACCGTTTGGATGAGGTGACGAATAAACTGGTGAAGATGGTGAACAGCCAGACGGATGCTTACGGGGCTTCGTATGCAGCGATGAATATCGAGGAACTTTATCCGCAAATCTTTGCTTGGCTCAGCCTCTTGGATGTCAACGTGTGGGTGATTTTGGCGTTAATGGTGTCGGTGGCGGGCTTCACGATGGTTTCCGGTTTGCTTATCATCATATTAGAGCGCACCAATTTCATAGGAGTCATGAAGGCGTTGGGTGCCACCAACCGCGACATCCGCCATATCTTTTTGTGTTTTTCCGTGTTCGTTATCGGAAGGGGATTGTTGTGGGGAAATGTCGTTGGCATCGGTTTGGTGGTGTTGCAGTCATGTTTCGGGTTGTTCAAGTTGGATGCGGCGACTTATTATGTGGAAGTGGTGCCGGTGTTTTTCCATTTTGGCTATGTGGCAGCCATCAATGTGGCCACGTTGGTCATTTGTGTGTCGGCTTTGATTGTGCCGAGTTTCCTTGTGTCCCATATCCATCCGGCAAAGGCCATCCGTTTCGAGTAACATATGTTACGCGGATAATACATTTTTATTTCATTTCTGTGAAAAATGTTATAGGGTTTTAATGCCGCAGACTAGGAAAAATTGTATCTTTGCGTCATGAATCAAAAAGTAATTGTATGGACTTTGTTTATCTGGGAATAGTCATATTCCTGTTTGCACTATCCGTTTTCGACTTGTATGTGGGAGTCAGCAATGACGCGGTGAATTTCTTGGGCTCCGCCATCGGGGCGAAAGTGGCACGGTTCAAGACGATTCTGATGATTGCCGCCGTAGGTATTTTTGTGGGTGCCACCACGAGCGACGGTATGATGGACATAGCCAGGCACGGGATATTCCGGCCCGAGTTTTTTTCGTTTGAGGAATTGATGTGCATCTTTTTGGCCGTGGTGGCTTCGGATGTGATACTGATGGACATTTTCAACACCTTGGGTATGCCGACTTCGACGACGGTGTCCATGGTGTTTGAACTCTTGGGGGGGAGTACGGCTTTGGCTTTGGTCAAGATGTTGCACGACTCTTCGTTGACTTACGCCGGGTTAATCAACACGGAGAAGGCTTTTTCTGTCATATTGGCCATTTTCATGTCTGTGGCCATCGCTTTTGTGTTCGGTTTGTTTGTGCAGTGGCTGGCCCGCGTGGTGTTCACGTTCCATTATACCAAGCATCTGAAATATACAATAGGAATCTTTGGTGGCCTTTCGGTGACGGCTATTGCCTATTTCCTGCTGGTGAAAGGTTTTGGGAGCGCGTCCTTCATGACCGACGAGGTGAAGGCTTGGATCGCATCGCATACGGGCGAAATACTTGTGGGGTTCCTTATAGGATTTACGGTATTGATGCAGGTGTTGCATTGGTGCAAGGTGAATGTGTTCCGGCTCATCGTGCTTTTCGGCACTTTTTCCTTGGCAATGGCGTTTGCCGGCAACGACTTGGTGAATTTCATCGGTGTGTTGCTGGCCGGATATTCCTCGTTTTTGGATTTTTCAGCCCATCCGGGGGCTAATCCTTCCACTTTCATGATGGGCTCGTTGAACGGCCCGGCAGACACTCCTTTTTATTTCCTCGTGGCTGCGGGATTGGTGATGACAGTGGCTTTGGTTACCTCTAAAAAGGCGCAGAACGTGGTGAAGACGTCGGTGGACTTGTCGCGTCAGACGGCAGGGAACGAGATGTTCGGTTCCTCGCGTTTTGCCCGCAGGTTGGTGAGAAGCGTATTGAATTCCAATGAATTTATAGTAGAACATACGCCCAAGCCGGTAAAACGGTGGATAGATTCGCGCTTTAACCAAGATGAGGCCATCATACCTAATGGTGCGGCGTTCGATTTGGTGAGGGCATCTGTCAATCTGGTGCTGGCAGGCCTGTTGATTGTGGTGGGCACATCGTTGAAGCTTCCCTTGTCAACCACTTATGTGGCCTTCATGGTGGGCATGGGTTCCTCTTTGGCGGATCGTGCTTGGGGGCGTGAGAGTGCCGTATTCCGTGTGACGGGAGTCATTTCCGTGATTGGCGGTTGGTTCATGACGGCCGGTGCTGCGTTTTTCCTTTGTTTTATCGTCACGTTGTTCGTCCATTTCGGCGGGTTGGTGGCCATGGTCTTGTTGATGGTGGTTGTTGTTTGTATGTTGATTAGGAACAACCGGAGTTACAAGAAGAGGATGGCAGCCGTGCAGGAGGACGAGATTTTCACGGCTTTGGCACAGACCAATGATAAGGACGAGTCTTGGGCTCTGTTGAACAAGCATATCAGCCGTTACCAATCGCGCATGGTGAAATATATCGCGGACGCATATCGTCAGACTACGGACGGACTGATTACGGAAGACGTGAAAATCTTGCGTCGCACATTGAACAGCCTGGACGACGAGCGGAAGAACTGGAAAGTCATCCGGCGCAAAGAGCTGGTGGGGTTGCGCAAGATAGATCCCCTGCAGGCCGTGGAGAAAGACACGTGGTTCCATCTTGCCTGCAATAGCTGCGAGCAGTGTTTGTATTGCTTGAAGCGCATGTGCGAGCCTTGTTTGGAACATGTGGACAACAATTTCAATCCCATGCCTGCGGAATATGTGGAAGAGTTCAAGCCGATTCGGGAACAGGTGGAACAGTTGATGCGCGAAGTGAGTGGCATGATAGAGACGAGCAATTATGAAAACGCCCTTCAGGTGCGGCAGTTTGGTGATGAAATGAAAACTAAGCTTTCTCAACTCCGCAAGGTGCAGCAGGAACGTATCCGCAAGGGGGACATGGACAACCTGAAGATAGAATATTTGTACATGAGCACCTTGCAGGAGACGCAGGAAATCATTGGCCATATCCGGCATTGGGTGCGTGCCTGCAGGCGTTTCCAGCAAGAAAAAGGTATTGTAACCGTATTGTAACACAAGTTTCACACTCATGCAACAATTAACGATTAATTTTGCATCCGGATAAATCACTTTAAAAAGATACGGTTAGCATGGATGTAAATTATAGGATACTTGTCGTGGACGATGAAGAGGATTTGTGCGACATCTTGAAGTTCAACCTGGAGAATGAAGGTTATGAGGTGGAAACGGCCAATTCCGCTGAGGAAGCATTGAAGATGGATTTGACGAAGTTCCACTTGCTGTTGCTCGACGTGATGATGGGCGAGATTTCGGGCTTCAAAATGGCCAAGATGCTCAAACAGGTGCGCGAAACGCGGGACATTCCCATCATATTCCTCACGGCCCGCGACACGGAGAATGATGCCGTGACGGGTTTCACTTTGGGGGCTGACGATTACATTTCCAAGCCTTTTTCCTTGCGTGAGGTGCAGATGCGCATCAAGGCCGTGCTTCGCCGCACGGCTCCGCAGCGTTCCGTGCCGGCGGCTTATATCGGCTTCAAGGAACTGAAGTTGGATTTGAATAAAAAGGAAGCCGTGTTGTGTGGAGAAGTCTTGCAGTTGACCAAGACGGAGTTCGAAATCCTGCGCCTGTTGTTGGAAAACGAGGGACGCGTGTTTTCCCGCGCGGAAATCCTGCGGCGGATATGGAACAACGATGCCGAGGTGCTCGACCGCACCGTGGATGTGAACATCACTCGGCTGCGGAAGAAGCTGGACGGCTATGGGAAATATGTGGTGACCCGCCTGGGTTACGGTTATTGTTTCGACACTACGGTGAAGGACTGAAATGAAGAAACTTTCCTTTAGCCATTATCTGTTTTTCTCCGTCATCGCAATCTATTGTGTGTTCGTGACGAGCTTCCTCTATTACCAATACCATCGCGAGAAGACTCATAAGGTGGAGTTGCTCAATTCCACTTTGACGATGTTCAACGCATTCCTGTACGAGCATTTGTCGGACTCCACGATTGATGTGGGGGAGTGTGTGCGGCAGTATGGCGACCGTAGGCATTTGTATAATTTGCGCGTGACCCTCATTGACCGGAGTGGCAAGGTGCTGTATGACAATGATATCGAAGCAAAAGATGTGAAAGAGAACCATCTTGACCGTGAAGAGATACAACAGGCATTGGTGGAGGGAAACGGTTATTCCATCAAGCGGGAATCGGCAACATTGGAGGAACCTTTCTTCTATTCGGCCAGCTATTTCCCAGACAAAAGGTTGTTCATCCGCAGTGCTTTGCCGTATGACACGGATTTGATTGCCATGTTGAATGCGGACAAGGGATATTTGTGGTTTTCTTTTTTGTTGTCGGCCATCTTGTTCCTCGTGTTCTATAATCTGACGGCTCGTCTTGGCGCGATGATTACGCAGCTGCGCGTGTTTGCCAGCCGTGCCGACCAGGACGAAACGATGGACATGGACGATTTGAAAGGGCTCGGGAACACCGACCTTGGGCAGATTTCCCGCCATATCGTGGACATTTACACTCGTTTGCGTAAGACGAAAGATGATTTGTTCCGCGAGCGCGAGAAACTGATTACCCATTTGCAGATTTCCAATGAAGGGTTGGCTATTTTCAATGCAGGACGTGACGTGGTGCTGGCCAACGGGCTTTTCATGCAATACATCAACTTGATTTCCGACCGAAACATAGGGGCGGTGGAGGAGGCTTTCCAAGTGAAGGAACTGCAGCCGTTAATGGATTTCATCAAGATGTCGCGAGAAAACTTCACTCAGGGGGAGTTGCGCCAGAAACTGTTGGTGGTGGACAAGAACGGTTATGTGTTCAACCTTTCTGTTGCACTTTTCGTGGACAACAGCTTCGAAATTTCGATTTCCGACATTACCAAGCAGGAGGAACAGGCGCGGATGAAACAGCAAATCACGCAAAACATCGCCCATGAGTTGAAGACTCCGGTGAGCAGCATACAAGGTTATCTGGAGACCATACTGAACACTCCCGGCCTTCCGCCCGAGATGCTCCGCAAGTTTTTGGAGCGTTGCTTCGCGCAGAGCAACCGGCTCACGCACCTGTTGCAGGACATTTCCACCCTGACCCGTATGACCGAGGCGGGGCATATGATTGAAGTGGCCGATGTGGATTTGTCGCCAATGATTCATAACATCGTGGCCGAGCTTGCGCTTAAACTGGAAGAACGTGAGATGACGGTGGATGTGAATGTGCCGGACAAACTGGTCATCCAGGGAAACTCTTCTTTGCTTTATTCCATCTTCCGCAATCTGATGGATAATGCCATCGCCTATGCAGGAGTGGGGACGCACGTGAACATCGTGTGCTATGCCGAGGACGAGGAGAGTTTCTACTTTTCGGTCAGCGACGATGGGGTCGGCGTGGCTCCCGAACACCTCGGGCGGCTGTTCGAACGTTTTTACCGGGTGGACAAGGGGCGCAGCCGCAAGTTGGGCGGCACCGGCTTAGGGTTGGCCATCGTGAAAAACGCCGTGTTGTTCCATGGCGGGAACATCAATGCCCGCCCTACAGGTAGCACAGGCCATGGCTTGGAGTTCATTTTCACACTGAAAAAGAAAAAGAACAACGGGTAGTCTTTCTGCACGGATTCCGAAAAGGCTTTTGGCAATGTGTGGGTATTTCTCCCCCCCCAAAAAAACTTTTGGCCGGGGCAAACCGAATGGGCTTGCTCGTTGGCCAAAAGCTGCTATATGGGATTTGGGGGCTACTGGTTAATCTCACCAATCATCCGGGCGATTTTGGCATCTAAAGTTTTGGGATGGCCAAAAGCGGCAATCTTTCCTTCATGCACGACAAACACGAAGGGGATGAATTCCACTCCATATTTGTCTGCGAGAATACCCATCTGTTCGCTCGGTACTAGCCATTGGGGCCAAGGCATCTGTTCTTCCTGCATGGCTTTTATCCAGTCGGCGCGTTTCTCGTCCACCGAAATGCTTAGGACGTCCAGCTTGTCGCCGTATTTTTCATGCAAGGCACGGACTTTGGGAATAGCCGAGCGGCAAGGCCCACACCATGAAGCCCAGATGTCCACCAACACAGGTTTGTCTTGCGGCACGAGGGAGGAAAACATCCGCTTTGCACCAGTGGAATCCACCACTCCGAAGTCGCTGAAGGGGGTACCGAGTGCATGTTTTCGTGCACGTTGAAGGGCTTTTTGCAGTCGTGCCGCGCGTGCGGTGTCGGGTGTTGTGCCGGCTGCGCGTTCTATGCCATCGATTTCTTCCTGGGTGTATTGGTAAACCCCGGCAAGATGTTTGACGGCAAGGTAGGTCGCCAGCGTTTCTCCTGTATGGCGTGCCATATAGGCCATTTCTGCGGAATCTTGTCGTGCCTCGGCATCATTGATGCGTTTGTCCGCCTTGTCAATGTTTTCTTCCGTAAATTCCATCTTGCCGCCCCATTTGGCCATCAAGGCGTCCGAGTAGGCTTTTGCGAACGGTGCGATTTCTTTCTCATACTGTTCGTAGCGTTGCTGTTCGGGGCACTCCGAAGTGATGGCCAGGTTCAATTGTTTTTCACCTTCTTTTTGGATGAAGGCTTTGTATTCGGCATTGTCCACCACGAAGTCTGCGGAAATACTGGGGATAACTCCCCAGTATTTTACGGCCACGGTGTCCGTGTTAATGGCTATCATGGCCATGACAGGGTATGCGGTGTGCCCTTCAATCCGGAGTTTTCCGTTGGCGACAGTGCCTTCGGCCAGGACAAACCCCGGATTTTCCTGGGTGACTTCTTGGTTATACACGTATGCTTTGGCGTTTTCCACTAAATCGGGTGATTCGCAAGTGATGACAAATCCGTTTTGAGCCATGCTTTGTGTTGCGAAAGCCCATAGTCCCGGAATGATAAGTTGTTTGATGTGCATGATGTCGTTATGTTATGGGTTGAGTAAGTTGTCGATGACCTTTTCCAATGAGGCCGGTGTGCCTGAGGCTATGATTTTCCCGTCGTTTATCACAATCATGAACGGGATGAACTCCAGCCCGTAGTTTTCTGATAGGACTGTTTGTCCTTCAGCAGTGGCCAGGGTTTGTGTCCAAGGCATTTTTTCCTCGGCCATGGCCTTTTCCCAGTCTTTCTTGTTCCGGTCCACCGACAGGGAGATGATTTGCAGGCGGTCGCCATACTTCTCGTGGAGCGCGGTGACTTCGGGAATGGCCGCACGGCAGGGGCCGCACCATGAGGCCCACATGTCAATCAGGGCGGGCTTTCCGTTTTGCAGGAGCTTGCCCAGCGTCGAGGCTGTGCCTTCCGGAGTCTCCACGGCGAAGTCCGTGTAGGGCGTGTCCAACAGGTATTTTCTCGCCCGTGCCAGCTTTTCGTTATAGGCTTTCATGAGTGGCGGGTTGTCCACGGTGCCGATTTGCCGGACAAATGTTTCCAGTTCCCCGGCGGTGAACTTGAAAGCTCCTTCCAAGACTTCCGTGCCCAAGACCACAGCCATGGTTTCCCCGGTATGTGCGCGGGCGTAGGCTTGCCGTGCGGAATCCGTCCGGAGTTCGGCGTCGGCCATGGCTTTTTCCAGCTTTTGGGTTTCTTGTTCCGTGAGCTTGCGGTTGTCGTTTCTTCCGTATAATGCTTTCCACGCCTTGAACTGTTCCATTTCATAAGGGAAGAGCGTTTTGCGGTAGTCTGCAAACTGTGCCTGTTCCTTTGCGGACGTTTCGACGTGCACGTTCTTTTCCTTGAGCAGCGGCGACGACTGGTATTCATAGTCTAGGGCCACGCTGTCGATATGGGCTGCTGTGATGCGGTAAGTCCCGTTGACGAGCATGAAGTCCGCAGTGGCACGTTGGGGATAATCGCCTTGTGCCAATTCGGTGGCAAGTTGTTTGTCGATGACTAGGGTGGAGAGGACGGGGTAGGGGGCTTGTCCTTCCAACGTCACCCGTCCGTCTTCCACTGTGCCTGCGGCGAGGGGCGAATCTCCTCTTTTGTCATTTCGTGCGTCCACGAGAATCGCTTTGACACCGTTTTTCATGCCGGGAATTTTCACCTCCACCACAAAACGGTCTTGCGCTTGCAGTGCATGGCCGCCACACAGGGCGGCCATGCAAACCAATAGTCTTTTCATCTTATTACACCTCTGTTAAATGGGTTATTCGTTTACGGCATCGCGGACGTAGCGCACACTGAGGCGCGTCTCTTCCGAGTTGATGCTTTGGCGCATCACTTGGTCGGTCACGGCGCATATCTTGCGGAAATAATAGCATTCCCCGGGATAAGCGTCTTTCGTGGATGTCCAATAACAGCCGTATTCTCCGTAGTAGTTCCAATCCTCCCAGCCGAAGCTGACGGAGGTGCACATGTAACCGTTGGTGGACATCGAAAGGCCGGTGCCACCGTCTGCCGCCGATTGTTTCATCAGCCACGCGCAGTTGCCGCGCCAGCCGAGGCTCGCGATGTCGCCTTCCGGCATGCCGAGGGCGCGTTCCAACGACTGCCAGTCCTCGTCGGTGGGCAGGCGCCAGCCTTCGGGACAATTGGCCAGTGCCTCGTCGATATAGTAGAAGTTGCCGTATTCTTCGATGCAGGCCAAAGCCTCTTCCGATTCGTCAAACGGTTCGCCACACTTCAAGTCGGCAGCCATCCAGTCCAGCCCGTCGATGCGCACCCACGGATATTCGTTGCCTTCCAGGTCGGTCATCGTGCCGGTGGCCGTGGGCGTGACCTGCGGCCTCTCGTCGTCGTCGCAGGCTGTCAGCCCGAATGCGGCCAGCAGGCAGGCGACGGGGATAAAAAGATATTTCTTCATTTGTCTGTCGTTTTTATCGTGAATTTATTCAATGACATAGCCATTGGCTTCCGCGAAGTTGTAGAGCCACGCGAACTTGCCGAGAATGCGCTCGTAGCCCGCCCATTCTTCTTCCAACTCTTGGCGGGAAGAGGCGAACATGGCATCGATGAAGTCTTCCATGTCGCTGTCTTGGTAGGGATACCACCACTCATCGCTCAGGTCTTGGATGAACCCTTGCTGGTGCCACACTTCCGGGTCTGTTTCGTAGAAGTCTGCGCCGTACCATTCTTCGCTGAAGGCGGCAAACCCTTTCGTGTCAGTGTCGGGGTCGGACAATTTTTTGTTGAGCATGTATTTGACCACATTGTCGCCGATTTCTTTTTCGGCTCCTGCCGAGGTGGAATTGCCCATGGCAATGGCCATGCAGTCGAAAGAAGTGACCACGACCGGCCACGGGTCGGAATATGCATCTTCCCATGTGTCGGAATAGCTGTCATACTCCTTCCTGTTGATGCTGTGGACGAGCAGGATGCTGTAAGGATGCTCGTTTTTTATCCGTGCCAGGATGTTTTTGACAGCTGCGGCGTAATATTCCATTTCGTCCGGGTCTGTGATATAGTCCAGCACGTAAAGGTAATCGTCGTTGGCGGTCAGGGTATAGCTTAAATTGATGGTTTCCACGTGATAGACGGGGCGGCCTTGTGCGTCAGTGCCTGTCTGTTCTTTGTGGAGCGTGTCGCTGAAAGCCAGGTTGATGCCTGTTTCTTCATAGAAATTGCGGCGGATGACAGACTCTGGGGCTGTCGCGTCGCCGGGGATGGCGAAATAGTTCGGTTCGTCGCCGGGCGTGGAAGCCAACTCGTCTTCCCCGCAAGCGGCGAGGAAAGGCAGGATGCAGCAGGCCATGCCTGCAAATAAGATATTCCGTTTTGTCATTTCCTTTTGTTTATGTATGGATTAATACCAATCGTCTTCATAATCTTCATCGGTGATGTCCTCCGAAGTGATGACCGGACGTGCCGGACGCGGGTTGCTGCCGATGCTGGGTTGCTGTTGTCTCACTTCTTCGGGGATGTCAAGTGTGTAGGCCGCGTCGTTTGGCTCCAACCGGTAGTGGTAGGTGGAAGTCCATTCTCCCCACGTACCGCCATATAGGCTGAAGACATGTTCGATGGTTTTGGACCAGGGCAGGCGTTCGCACACGGTATAGCGGCGCAGGTCGAACCAGCGCTGGCCTTCGAGGCAAAACTCCCGGGCACGTTCGTCGCGGATGAAGCTGATGAGGTCGTCTCCCGTCGCGCTGACATCCACGGTGGCCATGCGGTTGGCCAGGAATCGGGTCAATGTGGTTTTTGCCGTTCCTTCGTCGTTCAGGCAAGCGGCGGCTTCGGCCAGGTTCAGGTAGGCCTCTGAGTTGCGCAGCACGAAGCAGTCCGACATTTCGGCAGGCCGCCCCAACATGCCTGCAAACGTGTTATCGACTTTGCGCAGCGTGGGCAGGTTGTCTTCCGAGTCATCGTAGGTGAAATAGCATCCGCGCCGCAGATCGTCCTGGCTGTATAAGGCGCACAGCTCGTCAGAGAGTTTGTATGTTGTGTAGTAGTCGCCGAGCAGAATGGCCGCGGTCGTCATGTTGCCGCCCATGGAGAATACCAGTTCCGGACATTCCCGCGAGAAAGGGAATGCATCGGGCGACACGGTGGCCAGGTCGAGCAGCGTGGCGTTCAGGTCGATGGCCTTTTGGGCGTATGCCTTGGCGGTTTCCCAATCTTGCATGTAGAGGGCCACGCGGCTGCGGAAGATGTACACGGCGCGAAGCCCGGCGCGATAGGGCGACTTGTTGTCCGGATAAGCCTGCAGGCAGGTCTCCGCCATGTCCAGGTCGTTTACTATTTGGCGATAGACGGCGGCCACGCTGGCGCGGGCGAACTCCACGTCTTCCACGTATTCCGTCAGCTTGAGGGGGACTCCCGGCGTGGTTTCGGCCGTGGAAGGCGCGTAGGGCTTTCCGTAGAGGTTGACCAAAAAGTAATAATACACTCCGCGAAGGAAAGCGGCTTCGCCTTTCACGCGGTTGCGTTCGCGCATGGCTTCCTCGTCTGCGGCGGGCTGTTGGTCGATGGCGGCCAGGATCATGTTGCACGTGTTGACGCGTTCGTAGGCCAATGTCCACATCTCGCTGTCATCGTGCGCATTCCGTCCATGGAGGTCGCGTCCCACGAGTTGTTGCCACGTGTGGTAGCCGAACATGGTGCTGCGTACGCCGAACCAGTCCGGGTCATATTCGTCAACGTTTTCCTGCAGCTCGTCGGTCATGAAATTGATGAACCAAAAGTTTGTTTCCGTGGGAGTTGGATAATTGTATGTCCCTTGGTCAATGAAATAGCCCGGGGTGAGGTAGCCGTCGCCGATGAGCAGTTCGTCCAGGTCTTCATAGCCCGTCACTTGGCTTTTGTCCTGAGAATATTCTTCCAGAAAGTCGCTGCACGAGGCGAGGAGAAGGCCGCAGAGGATATAACTTATTTTTTTCATGTTTCTGGTGTCTTTTTTAGAATGAAACGTTTATGCCCAGCGAGTAGCTCGGGCGGTCGGACAGCTGGATGGTCGTGAAACCGCCTTGTTGAGGGGTCTGCCCTTTGAGTTCCTTGGCACAGACCGTGAACAGGTTGTAACCTGATAGACGCACTTCCAGACGGCTCATGGCAAGCCGCTTGATGAGCCGTTCCGGCAGCTCGTAGCTCAGCGTGAGGTAGTTCAGCTTCAGGTAGTTGGCACTCACCACGCGGATGTCGCTGTAGTCGTACATGTCCCAGTAGTTGTTGGCGATGAACTGCCCTTCCCAATCACCTAATGTGGAATAGTGGTTGTTGTATTTGTAGTAGGCGTCGCTGCCATCGGGGATGATGGCCGGGATGTTCGTGTGTATTTCGTCGCCCGGGTGCCGTAGAGGGCTGTGGCCGCCGCGTCCTTCAGCACGTCGAGCCGTTCGATGTCCTGCGGGTTGAGTCCGGCGATGGCGTTGCCGATGCGGTTGATGTAGTCCGGGTCGTTCAGTTCTTCCGGCGAAATGTTCACGGGATCCTGGAGCACGATGCCGTCCACCACCCACAGCGGTTCGCGGTTGCCGATGAGCGTGGAGGTGCCGCGGATGCGGATGCGCGGTGCCACGCCCACTTCGCCCGACGGGGTGACGGAAATCAGGTCGGGCACTTGGCCTTCCAGCATCTTGTCGATGGAGCTGACATCGCTGCGCAGGATGTCTTCGGCCTTCACCGTGGAGACGGAGCTGGTCAGCATGCGGCGGTCGATGGTCTGGTAGCCCGTCACCACCACTTCGTCTATCGTTTTCGTGTCTTCTTCCATCAGGATGCGCAGGGGTTTGCCCCTCCAGGTGAGTTCCTGCGTCTTCATGCCGACGAGGCGCACCGTGATTTTGGAGTCGGACTTGTTTGTCCGCAGGCTGAACTCGCCGTTTTCATTGGTCGTGGTGCCGTGCGAGGTGCCGGTGAGCAGCACCGACACGCCCGGTATTGGTTCCCCCGTGTTGTCCACCACGCGTCCCGTGATGTAGTCGCCCGATTTCTGTCTGATGACGATGACACCGTTCTTGATTTCGTAGGTCAGGTTGCTGCCGCCCAATGCGTAGTCTATTACTTCGCCGATGGACGCTTTCTCCATGTTGTAATTTTTGGGCGCGAGCCGTCTGATGTCCTCGTTGCTATAAACGATGTCCACATGGGCTTGTTTCCTGATTTCGGTCACCACCTCCTTCAGGGTGGCACCGGTTAAGTGCAGGTTTACAGCGACCTGGCTTTGCGCCTGTGCTGCCATGCAGGCCAGTAAACCGTAGGCCAGGACGGATTCCCTGAGCCATTTGCCATTTTTCTTCATTCTTCGTCTTTATATTTCACTGATTAAAACTTGTTTCCCTTTGATGCGGATGTCGAGTTTGTTCATCCGCCGGAGGATTTCCGCGATTTCGTTGAACGTCTGCCGCCGTCCGATGTCGATGGTGAAGCGCAGTCCGCGCATCCGGTCGCTGCTGAACGAGGCTTCGAAATCGTACCATCGTCCCAAGTCTTCCATGATGTTGTCCAACCGCTCCCCGTCATAGGCGATGCGCCCCTCGTGCCACGCTATATATAAATAGGTGTCCACTGGTTGCACGGATATCTGCCCGTCCTTTCCGGTGCGGGCCTGTTCGCCTGGTGCAATCCGTGTTTCTTCTTTTGTGCCCCGGATGCCCACTTGGCCTTCGACGAGTGTCACTTCAGGTTGTTCGCCGTCATACTGCCGTGCGTTGAACTCCGTGCCATAGACGCGGATTCGGCTGTCGGGCAGTTGCACGTCGAATGGTGAACGTGCGTCGTGTGCCACCTTGAAGAACGCTTCCCCGTAGAGGCGCACACGGCGGCGGTCGTCCGAGAAGTCTGCCGGGATTTCCAGGCTTGAACCCGCATTGAGGTGTACCACGGTGCAGTCCGGGAGCGTGAGTGTGTATTCCCCTCCGCGCGGCACCTCAATCACTGTGGGGCGGCCTTGCTTGCGGAAGTCGGTGAGCCTGGCTTGCGCGAGCGGGCGGCTTACTTCCTCGCTTGCGCCACTGGCGTAGCGCACCACGGCTTTTTCTGTGCCGGGTTCCAGCATCGTGGGAGGCATCCACGGGTGCAGGTAGGAAAGGGTGGCGATGCCCGCCACGAGTGCCAAGGAGGCGGCGATGGCCGTCCAGCGGCGCACGGTGGCTCGCAGGTACGGGGAACGTCTTCCACGGGGCAGTCTCCGCCGCATCTTTTCCCATGACCGCATGGCTTCCCCTTTGTGGTCTTCGGCTGCCTGCCGGATGAAGTCGGGCGAAGCGACTTTTTCCGACAGGCGCCGGTGGGTTTCCGATGCCTGTTCCCACTGTTCCAGTTCGGCCTGCTCTTCCGGGCTGAGCGTTCCTGACACTTTTTTAGCTAACAGTTCGCTTTCGCGGAATTTTGTCATAATGCTACTTTTATATAAAGACGAGAAAAATCGTGATTGGTGTAATCGAAAACAAGAAAAAAATGCCTTTTGATAACTTTTCCCTCAAAAAATGGTTCGCGTTGTTAATGTGTTTCTTTACGGTGTTGGTCGTGATGCCCATCGTTTCTGCAATCTCTTTGAGGCTTTTTCCTTGCAAACGTTCAATGTAGGTGTTCTTGCATGAAGGGGGCAGTTGGTTGAATGTGTCGTTCAGGAGCGAATAGACTTCCGACTTGATCATTTGCGCCAGCATGTCATGTTCTTCCGAAGCAATGTTATACGCTTGGGCGTCGCTTTCCGGAGTTGTCAATGTAGGGGTGTTTTTGCGCAAATGGCTGATGGCGGCGTTGCGCACCGCGTGGTAAACATAGGTCTTGAGCGCCAATTCCCCTTGGAAGCGGGTCTGGTTCTCCCACAATTTCATCCACACGTCCTGTATCAGATCTTCGCGCAAGGCCGCATCCTCTATATAAGAAGAAAGGAAATACATGAGTTCCTCGTAGAGTTCCGTGTAATAGTGTTGGAACATCTTAAGGTCGCCGATGTCGATGGGCTGTATGTCCGAATGACTTCTCCTCATGTAGCTTTTGTTTGTGGTTCCGGAGTATTTGTTTGCAAAGATAAACTTAAAATTTGTATTTTAAGATAAAGCGGTGTAAAAATCGTTTTCTTTGGAACACAGTTTTTAAACTTGGTGATTTAACCACAGACGAATATTCGTTTGTGGCCAAACGCGTTGCTTCCCGCCACTAAAACTTCTCCGCCTTGCAGGGGGACAGTTAAAATCCCCAAAATGCAAGCTAATCCCGTATGACAGGATTTTTCGCCAACAAAACGACCGGGAACTGTTCGACAAAAGTTGACGCTTTATATTATGAAGCGGCAAAACTTGCTGCAAATGTAGTAAAAAGATTTAATACTAAGAACTTTACAACCCGAAAAAAACACAAGATTGGTGATTATTTTTTCCAAAAAGTCGAGCTTGTTCGACCAATTCCGGAAAATGCATCCTTTCATCCTTTGATTATCAATGCATTGGAAAAAACATGCCGCTTCATAATATAAAAAAACAATAAAACGGCAGACTTGGAAGAATTTAATTGGTTGAGGACTAGAACCTTGTGATATGGAGACAAAAACATTTGAGCGCATAGCGCGTTGCTCTTCCCGTCACATCACAACGGCAGGCCATTGTTGCTGAGTTTTTACTCCGGAATGCTGCCGCTAGACCTAAAGGATGCTGTAAACCACGCCCGGAAAACTTCCGGAAAAAGTTTGCCAGGCGTGGTGGTTCAAATTCTAAAGAGGTACCGGTTAGCCGTCATGCGATTGCCATGAGGGTAACGTAAGGAACGTGCCTTGCAGGAAATCATATTATGCCCGACAAACTCAACAGCGTGGATTACCAATGGTTCCTTGTCCGCACCAAACCCGGGCACGAACAGGAGCTGTGCGCGCGCATCGAGCGCGAAAAGGGCAACGTGCGGAACATACTGGAAGCCTATTGCCCCACCCATACCAAAGTCTATGTGCGGCGGGGCGAGAATGCGCGGCGGATGCCCCTTTTCGACGGCTATGTGTTCGTGCTCGCCACCCAGGGCGCATTGGCCGGGTTCCTCCGCGGCAACGGTTCCGAGGCCTATATCCGGTACAACCGCAAGCGCAAGCCGGACGAGAAGGCCGCCCCTTGCACCATCCCCGAGGACCAGATGCGCGCCTTCCGCGACTACAACGAGAACTATGCCGACAAGGTGATCGTGCTGGAACGTCCCTATACCGACTATGCCTTCAACGCGAAAACCGACGAACCGAACGAGATTGTCCGTGTGGTCGACGGCCCGCTTGCCGGGTGCGAAGGCTACATCTGCCGCTTCCGCCGGAAAAAGGGGCTGGTGTTCCGCGTCCGGGGCATGATGCCGGGCAGCTGGCTGACCGTCACCTACCCCAATGCCTCCGACCTCCATGCCGTCCGCCTCCACAATGCCGAGGGCGACCGGCTGTCCATAGGCACGGAGAAAGGACGCGCCGCGGACCTGCTTGTAGGCATCCTGCAAGGCTGCGGGTACGGAGAACGCACACAGTCCCTGTTTTATAAACTGGTGGAGCGCCTTGCCGCCGGCCTTTCATTGGAGGCCCTCCGCAAGGGGTTCCAGAAGCAAGGGGAGGAAGCGTTGGCAGGCCGTCTTGCCGGATTGACTGCGGAAGAAGCCGAATTGCTGGTGAACCTTGCCCGTTACGAGCATGACACTCCCGGATTTGTGAGGGAAAACTGGCCACGGGTCATCCTCCGCCCGTTCCTCACGCCCACGTCCGGCACAGGGCTGGAAGAAGGCAAGGACGAGGCGGAACTACGGCATGGGGACTTTGCGGAAATCATCCGCAGGGCGGACATCACCGAAGAGGTCTATTACCCCGGCAGGCAGGAGTCCGGAACAGTCACCACC
>CALULT010000018.1 GCA_944321565.1 uncultured Paraprevotella sp.
CGCGATACGCGGAAATACTCAAAGCCTTTTTTATGCAATTATTTCATATCCATTCCTAAATCCGAAACTTGAGTATATAAGAATCCTTCAAAATGGCGTAACCTAGCATTTAAATTATTCAAATTCAGCAGGAGGCTTCTTTCAAAATCTATGGACATGGGGCATTGCTTTTTTTATAAAAAGGAAACACACCCTCCGGTTCAAACGTCTAAAATACTTCAAAAGATAAAGAAGCCTTATGATATTGTCTTCGTCTTTTTTTGGCAAGGAATGCTTTCTTTCCAAACGATAGGGCGACTTTATGATAAACTCAAGTGCCAATTCGTCTTTTATTGTGCTGATTTTTCACCCATGTCTGGTGGTTGCCATTTCATAAAGGATTGCCAGCAGTTTAAGACGGGCTGTGGATGTTGTCCTGCGTTTGGTTCTTTAAATCCAAATGACTTTACACATTGGAATGTCATGTATCGAAAAAGGATTTATGCTAAAGTTAAGCCAATTGTAATGGCAAATACTTATATGATTGAGTCTTTTATGAAAAAGTCTTATTTATTGAAAGACCAAAAGCTGCAATATGCAAGCATATTGCTAGATTTGGATAGGTTCAGGCCGCAAGACAAAGAAAAACTTTATGCACATTTTGATATACCCAAGTGGAAAAAATATATTATTTCATTTGGTTGCCAGTCTCTGACTGATGAACGGAAAGGTATGTCTTACTTGTTGAAAGCTTTGGATATTCTTTATCAAAGTATAAATGAGGAAAAACGCTCGCAAATCTTATTGTTGTTCATAGGTAACAATGGTATCCAAATAGAGCATCAGCTAAAATTCGATTATAAAAACCTTGGTTATCTACCAATATCAGAATTACCTAATTTCTATTCTGTTTCGACGCTGTTTCTTTGTGCTTCTGTAAACGATGCAGGGCCTTCAATGCTTTGTCAATCCATTGCTTGTGGAACTCCCCTTGTCGCTTTTGAAATGGGGGCGGCATTAGATATTCTACGGGGATATAACACAGGATATTGCGCAAAATTGCGTGATTCGAAAGATTTGGCAAAAGGGGTACTTTCCATATTGGATTTGGATGAAGAAAAATATCAAAAAATGCGTGTCAATTGCCGAGACATGGCAGCGAAGAAATGTTCAAAGGAAGCATTAGTTAATAAGGTATTGGAATTCATTAAGTAACTTGATTTATTGGGAAAATTTTAGTTCAGGTGATTTAGTGATAATATATGAAACAAACATGAACGCATACACATTGTTTAAATACTGCAAGAGATTGCTTGGTATGCTGAACACTCTTTTGGCGAAAACGGAAATCAGGCACATAGGCAAAGGAAGCCGAGTTTTGCCTGGAAACTACATAGCGGGTGGACAGTGGATAACGATTGGGAGAGGTTCCGTTATTAATACAAATGTGACGCTTACAGCCCACCAAGTATTTGGGATTACTCCTTTAAAATGCCCAATAATTTCTATTGGGGACAATTGCGGGATAGGCGCCTTTAGTCACATTACGGGCATAAACCGAATACGGATAGGTAATGGTGTGTTAACAGGGATGGCCGTACTCATTACCGACAATTCTCATGGAGACTTTGACAGAGAGCAACTCAAGCTGCGCCCCAATATCCGTCCTCTGGTATCAAAAGGGGAAGTCATTATTGATGACAATGTGTGGATAGGTGAAAAGGCTTCTATTTTACCCGGTGTCCATATAGGTGAAGGTGCCATCATTGGTGCAGGTGCGGTAATAACAAAGGATGTGCCGCCATTTTCGGTTGTTGTTGGTAATCCGGCGCGTATAGTGAAACAAATGAAATAATATTCAACTCCGATTTATTATGCTCTTTACCATAATTGGTATAATTCTTATCATTTACAGTTTCAAGAATTTCAAAAAGGCTTTTCTTTGGTTACTTGTTTTTAAGCTGTTCTTAGTAACGAATATCACGGTAGTAGCCATCCCGGGCATACCATTGTTGAAATGGGATATGTTCCTTGTCGCGATTTTTTTCCTTCAATATTGGAGAAAGAAAAATGCATTACGAACAGACAGCATACCTTTTCCATATGAAAAGCCATTCAAGTTTTTGATTGTATCATGGTTCTTATCAACGGTATTTGCGTATGTCGGTTTTGCGGGTGCTGTTTCACAATTCATTGGAACAGTGTTTGAAAATTTGGTCATTGTATGGTTAATGTGGAAACTGATTGATGTTCAAAAGGATCTTTCATTTATCATAAAATGGTTCTCTATAGCATTTGTCTTGATTTCATTATATGGCTTTTATGAACATCAGATTCAAGCAAACCCAATAGTTGAATATGAGGCTTCGCTGATTGGCGATGAAGAACGAGCCGTGGTTTTTACATATGATGAAGGTAGTTATAGAGGTTATAGGTGTCAGTCGGTTTTTGAGCATGCAATTGGTGCCGGGATAAATTGGGCTCTATATTTGGTTTTCATTGTTTCATTGTGGATAAATTATAGACACAACTTTAAAAAGGCAAAAATGGTGTTCCTGTCTGTTTTGTTGGCTGTACCTTGCATTTTCTTTACTAATAGCCGTGGCCCTATACTTTTCTTAATGATTGCAGCCTTATCAGTTATTAATCTGAAAAGTAGGAGGATGTTTATCGCATTGGTGATTTGCTTTATAGGTGTAGCCCTTATTTCGCCGATGCTAACAGACTATACAACCAATGTGATGAGCATATTTGATAGCAAAACGCAAGAGCAAGTTGGAGGGAGTAATGCAGAAATGCGATTTGGACAATTGACAGCTGCTATTGCATTAATGCAGCAATCACCTATATTGGGATTTGGTTTTAAATTCATGAATGAAATGAATAACGCTTTGACCAGTGCATTATTAGGTTTGGAAAGTATGTGGTTTCGTATACTTACTCAATTTGGATTGTTGGGGGTCTTTGCAAATATTTACTATGCATATTACTCTTTATACCTCATACCAAGACATTTTAAGTCTCAATCAGTGTTTTTTTTATCACTAGCTTATTGGGTCGTTGCTTCAGTTACATCTGTACCAGGAATGCTTATGTATATGTATTATTTATTCATTATCATATTCATTAAACTATCACCACAATATAATGAAAGAAGTTATGGACACAAACAATATTGAAGTCAGCATCGTGATTGTCTGTATGAACAATCTGAAAAATCTTTATCCATGTTTGAACAGTATTCGGCAATACACCACGGTGTCATACGAGACACTTGTTGTAGCTTATTTGTTTTCAAGGGAGAACCTTGAAAAGGTGAAGCGTGATTTCCCTTGGGTGACTTTCATTGAGAGCAATGAAATTCGTGGATTTTCCGAGAACAATAATCTTGCGTTAAAACAGGCAAAAGGAAAATATTGTTTTGTCATAAATGATGATACAATCCTATTGCAAGGGACGATAGGTTATTTAGTAGACGCGTTTGATAAATCTTCAGATGACGTTGCAATTATTTCACCATTAATTTTGGATAGAAATGAAAAAGTTGCTGTTTGTGGACGTCCATTAATGAATTGGTATACGTATTTGCTTTCGTTTCTAAGGATACGATTGAAAAGAGATGTGAAATGGATGAATGGTACAGGGTTGTTTCAAAGCTATAACATTTTAGGTGCTGCTTTTATGATAAAGACAGAAATGTTTAGAGATGTAGGATGGTTTGACGAGTATTATTTCTTTTCTCCTGAGGATATTGCTTTATCAACAAAGCTAAATAAAATCGGATATGAATGTTGGGTGGAAACAAAATCTAAAATTATACATTTGGAAGGAATGACAGGAGGCAGTTCTGTATCAATGATTAAAACAGCGACATTACCTGCTGGCCGTAAAGGATTATTGCACTTCTATTCTGACGGGAAGTGGTATTTATATATAGTTGTATGGCTTATAATTTTTTTATCTCTTATTTTGGAGATGTTATATCATTATGTGAAATCCATAGGGTTGAAAAAGCCTAATGTATATTCTGTTTTATCGTTAGCAGAGCGAAACAGCTTGAAGATGCTTTTTGGCAGAAAAACTCCTAAACAAGTATTTGTTCATTATTATAAATTGATAAAAAATGATTAACCGTTCAAAATTTAAACAATTCCTTATTTCAGGAGTTTATAAGACTCCAATTGAATATTTGCGCTCAAAAGGTGTAAAAGTAGGAAAAGGTTGTATGATTTCTCCTTGTCACATATCTGCAAAGGAAGGCTATTTGATAGAAATAGGTAATTATTGTAGGATTGCAGGGGGATGTGAGTTTTTTACTCACGGTGGAATATATTGTTTGCAGATATTGCATAATGATCCAGATTTGGATTACTTTGGTAAAATAAAGATTGGTAATTATGTTTCTATCGGTGAAGGGTGTAAAATAATGCCTGGTGTTACAATTGGAAATAACGTAATCATTGGAGCTGGTTCTGTGGTAACAAAGAGCATTCCTGAGGGATATATGGTTGCAGGTAATCCTATTCGCCATATAGGATATACAGAACAGTGGTATGAAAATCTGAAACAGACATTGGATTTGAAATCAGGTCGTATGGGAGATGAGGAAAAGAAACGTTTCCTATTGTCTCTTCAAGATGACAAGTTTGCACACAAACCTTTAATAAAGCCGAGAGAGTCAAAAAAATAAATGATTGTAAGCGTCCAAAACTGACGTATTGTGAATCTTAGGTCGAGTAAGTACCTTCGCGCTGTAATCATAAAGAAATACGATGTACAGCAGTGAAGATTTTGAACGGCTCTTCATCCGTTACAAGGGCGAAGCCTATCGGCAGGGTGAAAGCGTTCAGACGTTCTGCCGCCGCAACAACGTTCCTTATAATCTGTTAGGGTAATGGAAGGAGGGTACTAGTTATAAATATCAACCGGATTTTAATCACATTTTAAACGTTTTGCTTGTAAAGCATGGAGAATGTCTGATATGGACGTTTACGTCTTTTTAGAATGTTCCCTTGCTTTGAATGTTAAATAGAAGGTAAGATGAGATGTTATTTGTGTGTGTTGAAGTGGGCTATAGTGGTATTAGGAATAGCTTTTGCCGTGATATTGCTCTGTGTGGTCTTTGATGATGCTTATTTTCATTACGGGGCGGATATTAATACGGAGCTGGCTTCCGATTTCGGAGATTTTGTCAGAGGATTCATCGGTACACTATTTGGTTTCCTTAGCGTGGTATTATTAGCCTATTCCATCTTGAAGCAAACCTATGAGACGCGGAGGGATAATATCCGGAAATCCTTCTTTAAAATGATAGATTGCCACTACAAATTTGTTCCACGGATATAGGATGCGGCTCGGATGAGCCGATGGAAAATCACGCTTTTTCTTGCCTCATTTCTCACCTTTCACTATTTTTGCAGCAACAAGTGCTTTTGAAGTATGGAACAGCAATATGGAGAACCGGTGTTTGACGAAGAAGTAACGGAAACGGAAAACAGCGTGAGATAAGTTGCACCCCGTCATGAAAAACAAATGAATTTGTTTTGTCCTGCGCCCGGTTTGCACTATCTTTGCACAGAACGAGAATATATAGTGGTAAGATGAAAATACAAAATATCTCCATTAATCATTTCAGGGGAATAGGCAATGTCCGCATTGAAAACCTAGACGAACATGTGAACTTGTTTGTCGGGATAAACGGTGCGGGGAAATCCAGTATCCTGGATGCTATCTCGCTCGTGTTTTCATGGTATGTTGCCCGCATGCTGTCTGTGAAAGGGCGTGGCAGGGACATTCCTAAAGATGATATTTCCAAACATTCATCCAACGGATGTGCCATAGAACTGACTATGGCGGGAGGTGACAAATGGAAACTGTATAGGAGTTTGAAATACCATAAGACAGACAGGTCGGATTTGTCGGCCTTGAATCGTCTGATAGCCGAATTCCGCAACCTGCTGGATGAGGACGGGAACGTTTGTTTGCCCATTTTTGTCCATTATGGCGTGAACCGTGTCATTCCCAACAAGTATCCTCGGATGCCTAGGGGTAAAAATGAAGCATCTTCTCTCCATGCTTTTGCAAATGCACTTTGTGGCGGTCATCTCTTCTCTGATTTCTTCAACTGGTTCAGGTTGTCTGAGGATTACGAAAATGAGATGTTTAAGTCCGACAGGCAGTTCAGGGATCGGGGGCTTGAAGCTGTTCGAAGGGCTATGGGGCGTGTGTTTCCCGAATATAGTGAGATGAGGGTATCACGACGGCCATTGGCTTTATTGATGAAAAAGGGGGATGAAGATTTTAAGATCAGCCAATTGTCGGATGGTGAGAAATGTTACATTATGTTGGTTTGCGACATAGCACGCCGGTTGGCCATAGCCAATCCTGTGGGGAATCCTTTGGACGGGAGCGGCATCATCCTGATTGACGAAGTTGATTTGCACTTGCATCCCTTGTGGCAACTGTCTGTGATTACCCGGTTGGTGGAGACGTTTCCTCATTGTCAGTTTTTCATAACGAGCCACTCGCCCTTGGTGGCTTCCGATGTCAAAGGATGCGTGTTCGGAATCAAAGACGGGCAGCTATATCCCCAACAGACTTTCGGGAAGCTTTCTGCGGATATCCTTTCTTCTGCGTTTGACATATCCACTGCGCGTAGCTTGTATGTGCAGGTTTTGATAGATAAAGCTTACCAAGCGATAAAGGACGGAGACGATGAAGGGTACAATGACAGAATTCAAGAATTGGTGGACATCCTCGGGGCTGATGATTTGGATGTGTCCGGATTGAGAATTGAGAAAATGCGCCGGGACAAGCATCGGAAGAAATGAAGACGATTATTAAATCGGATGCTCCGCTTTGCCTTCAACAAGCGCGTGAGAAAGGATGGGATTGGGATGAATTTCATGCCAACGCCCATGTAGATTATCTTGATGTCCGTAGTCAAGCATTAGCGGATCAAAAGGAAGAATGTGCTTATACGGGACTTTGGCTTGGAGAAGGGACGAAGCATACGCTCCACATAGACCATTTCCACAAGAAAGCAATTTTCACCGAAGAGACTTTTTTGTGGGAGAATCTGTTTGCGGCCGCCAAGAACCGTAATGATGGCGAGACTATAAAGACAGGCTGATACATGGGCCTAAGCCGGATGCGGAAAAACAATACCGCTCATTTTGGTCTCCATTGGAAGCAAGCTTGTCCAAGGCTTTTTGGTATCGTCAAGACGGTTGTGTTGAACCGGATGAAAAGCTTTCTGAAGAGGGATAACTTTTGGCCCAGCATACCATTGATATGTATAATCTGAATTCTCCGGATTTGACAAGAAGGCGTTTGGGCGTTATTCGCATGTTGAATTCCTTGAGTGGCTTGTGTGATGATGAGATTCGTTTGTATATGAGGACAATGGGCTTCTCTTTCCTTGTTGATTTTGAGTTGCGGCAAAGGGTGAATTGAGGCTATTTCTTGTCTTATGGTAAAATCCGATTGATGCTTGGAACGGCATATTCCATGTACAATTTCTTCATATTTCTTTTTTTATGCGTATCTTACTAGCCAATAAATTTTATTACCGCCGTGGCGGTGACTGCGTCTGTATGCTCAACACGGAGCAGTTGCTGAGAGAGAAGGGGCACGACGTGGCGGTGTTTGCCATGGACTATCCGGAAAACCTCGACACGCCGTGGCGGAAGTATTTCCCGCAAAACATGGGCACGCTGATGGCTTTCACCCGGCCGTTCGGCTCGAGGGAGGTGAAGGACAAGTTCGGGCGGTTGCTGGATGATTTCCGGCCTGACGTGGTACACCTGCACAACATCCACACGCAACTGTCTCCCGCCATCGCGGAACTTGCCCACGGGAAGGGGGCGAAGGTGGTGTGGACATTGCACGATTACAAGTTGCTTTGCCCGCGTTATGACTGCCTGCGTGGAGGCAAGGAGATTTGTGAGCGGTGTTTCGGCGGCGACAAAACACCTTGCAGGGCGAATCGCTGCATGAAAGGTTCGGCATTGGCTTCTTGGATAGGTTATAAGGAAGCCATGGCATGGAACCGCGGACGGTTGGAGGCTTGCACCGACACGTTTGTCTGTCCGAGCCGTTTCATGGCAGGGAAAATGATGCAAGGCGGTTTCCGGAAAGACAAGTTGCAGGTGCTTTGCAACTTCATGGACACCGAGAGATGCCGCAGGGCGGATTATGGGAAGAAGGATGATTATTACTGCTATGTGGGGCGGCTGTCTCATGAGAAAGGCGTGGCCACGCTCATTGCGGCTGCCGCGCGGTTGCCTCATAGGCTGAAAGTGGTGGGTGGAGGGCCGTTGCTTGAACCGCTGAAAGCGGAAAGTGAAAGGTTGGAGGCCAACATAGAGTTTGTCGGCCATAAGCCGTGGGAAGAGATAAAGGAAATCGTAGGCCGTGCGCGTTTTGCGGTGATTCCATCGGAATGGTATGAAAACAACCCCTTGTCTGTGATTGAGGCCGAATGCTTGGGCACCCCCGTGCTGGGGGCGCATATCGGCGGCATACCAGAACTCATAGAGGAGAGCGTGAATGGCATGGCTTTTGAAAGCCGCAATGTGGAGGACTTGGCGGAGAAAATCAAGGCAATGTATTCCGCCACGTTCGATTACGGTGGCATTGCCGATAAGGCGCAGGGGCGTTTCGGCGCAGATGCCTATTATAGAGGGTTGATGGAGATTTACAGTAAGTGGAACCGCCGAGGTCATGCTTCTATGTGAATTTTCAAAACAAATTTGCTAATCTTCCCAACAATTCTTATCTTTGGGGCATGAAGGAAAGAGAAAGATATATGGCCCACTTCGTGAACCCGTTTACGGACATCGGCTTCAAAATCATCTTCGGGCAACCGGCCAGCAAGGAATTGCTCATCACCTTGCTGAACGAACTGCTTGCAGGCGAACACCACATCGAAGACTTGACGTTTATCGACAAGGAAGACAATTCGGACAACGTGAATGACAGGGGCATTATTTTCGACCTCTATTGCCTGACCTCAAGCGGGGAATACATCATCGTGGAGATGCAGAACCGTTGGCATAGCAATTTCTTGGATCGCACGTTGTATTATGTATGTCGTGCCATCAGTCGATTGATAGAACGGCCTGTGGCGGACGAGGTGGATTTGCCTGCCAGCGGGAATGATGGTGTGACGGGTGTTAAGGAAGCACAGCCCCGTTATGGAGACCGTTACAGGTTATCCACAGTGTATGGGATATTCCTGATGAACTTTAAGGAAGCAAAATTGGAGCCGAAATTCCGCACGGACGCAGTGGTAGCCGACAGGGAGAACGGGAAGGTGGTGAATCCGCACTTCCGCCAAATCTACCTGCAATTCCCTTATTTCACCAAGCAATTGGAGGATTGCGTGACATTGTATGACAAACTAATCTATGCATTGAAGAATATGAATGAATGGAACAGAATGCCAGATGCGCTGAAGGAACAGGTATTCAAGCACCTGGAACGGCTTGCAGCTGTGGCAAACCTGTCGGAAGCGAACCGAGTGGCGTACGACAAGGCGGTGGACCGCTTCTATGTCAGCCGGATTTACGAGGAGGACATGCAGGACAGAGTAGAGAATGCGATGCGGGAAGGCAGAGAGAAAGGGATGCGGGAAGGCAGAGAGGAAGGGATGAAGGAAGGCAGAGAGGAAGGGATGAAGGAAGGGATGAAGGAAGGGATGAAGGAAGGAAAGAAGGAAGGAAAGAAGGAAGGAAAATTGGAAGATGCACAAAACTTGAAACGTTTAGGCGTGTCTCTAGACATCATATCGCAAGCTACGGGGCTTAGCCTGGGAGATATTGAGAATTTGTAAATAGATACAGTTTAATCCGGAAAACGTACTGAAACGGGATGCCTGAAGGGGCAGGCGGCTCGTTTGCGTACCAACGGCGAATACGCCATTGGCAACAGCTTGACATATCTGTTCATTTCTATAATGCATGCTTGAAAGGTTCTTTTATCTTATACGTCTTTCCATCGGTACGGAAGAAATCCGTCCCGGCATGATGGCCGCCCTTTCCGCACAAGACTGGCTTTCCCTTTGGATTTTGGCAAAAAGGCAGGCCATGGCGGGCATCTTTTTCGGGGGCATCGAGAAGTTGCCGGCGGAGGAACGGCCGCCCCGTGAGGTGTTGATGCCGTGGATTGCTGTGGCAGAACGGGTCAAGGCGGCTAACCGGTTTCTGAACCGCAGGGCGGCGGAAGTAAGCGCGCGGCTTAGGGCGGACGGATGGCGGCATTGCATCCTGAAGGGACAAGGTGTGGCCACATTTTATCCTGAACCCTTGCTGCGCCAGCCGGGAGACATCGACGTGTGGATGATGGGGGCGCGGCGGGATGTCCTCCGTTACTTGGAAGACCGCTATGGGCGCATGGCACTTTGTTATTTGCATGCGGATGCCCATGGCAAGGGGGCGGAGGCAGTGGAATACCATTTTACCCCATCGTTTGCCACCTCGCCTTTTCGCAATCGGCGGCTTCAACAGTGGTTCGCAGCCCAGGCGGACGCCCAGGCGGGGCATTATGTGGACTTGCCGGAAGGGGCGGGGGAGATTCCCGTCCCCACGCAGGCATTCAACGAAATATATATGCTCCATCACATTTACCGCCATCTGTTCAGCGAAGGCGTCGGATTGAGGCAGGTGTGCGACTATGCCGTGTTGCTTATACGGCGTGAGGACACGGAAGGCACGTCCGCGATGTTGCGCAGGTTGGGGCTGGAAGATTTCGCCCGGGGCTTGGCTTGGATTTTGATGTCCTGTTTCCATCTTCCCGAAAGCAAATTGTATTGTACTCCCGACGGGCGGCAAGGGCGGTTTATTTTCAATGAAATCATGCGCAGTGGAAACTTCGGGCAATATGACGCCCGTTTCAACCCTTTGCCCCAAGGGGCGGGCAAACTCCGACGCGCATGTCACAAGGCGAGGCGCAATTTTTCTTTCGTCCGGAGCTATCCCGGAGAGGTCGTGTGGTATCTTCCTTTTATGGCGTGGGAGACGTTGTGCTACAAGCTACCCCACCGGTAACGGCGTGTCGCGGTAAAAATAGAAGTAGTACTTACTTTGCCAAGTAAGATATCTTCTTTGACCAAGTAAGATATCTTCTTTGGCCATCGAAGTATATCTTCTTTTTTGGGTGCTCCTTATATTTTGTCCCAAAGGAGCATAATCCCCTTGTCTGCGAAGTGCATAAAATGGGGCTTTATATATCCTGCGCCGGGAATACACGGAAATCAAGATTATACATAGAAACAAAATTCATAATGATGACAGACACAAAAATCCCGCGTCCGACGGACGCTAGCATTATCCTGACGTATCGGTGTCCGATGCGTTGCCAAATGTGTAACATCTGGCAGAACCCAACGAAGAAGAGTGAGGAAATCAAGGCAAGCGACCTGAGGTCGCTGCCGCAGCTGAAGTTCATCAATCTCACGGGCGGCGAGCCGTTCATCCGCGAGGATCTGGAGGAAATCGTCGCGGAGTGCTACAAGCATTCGCCGCGTATCGTTATCTCTACTTCGGGGTGGTTTGAAGACCGGGTAGTGGCGTTGGCAAAGAAATTCCCGAATATCGGCATCCGCATCTCCATCGAGGGGCTGAGCCAGAAGAACGACGAGCTGCGCGGCCACGCCGGCGGCTTCGACAAGGGGCTTCGCACCCTGCTCACCCTGAAGCACATGGGCCTGAAGGACATCGGTTTCGGCTGCACGGTGTCCAACCACAACTCGCGCGACATGCTTTCGCTCTACCAGCTGTCGCTTTCCCTGGGCATGGAGTTCGCCACGGCGGCTTTCCATAACTCTTATTATTTCCACAAGGGCGACAATGTGATCACGAACAAGGAAGAGGTTTGCGGAAACTTCCGCCAGCTGATAGAATGGCAGTTGAAGGAGAAGCATCCGAAGAGCTGGTTCCGCGCGTGGTTCAACATGGGGCTTATCAACTACATCGAGGGCGGCCGGCGCATGTTGCCCTGCGAGGCCGGCATGGTGAATTTCTTCATCGACCCGTGGGGCGAGGTGATGCCTTGCAACGGCCTGGAGGAAAAGTATTGGAAGGAGAGCATGGGCAACATCCACGACAAGCCGTTCATGGAAATCTGGGAGAGCGAACAGGCCCAAAAAGTCCGCCAAATGGTGCGCCGCTGCCCGAAGAACTGCTGGATGGTTGGCACGGCCAGCCCCGTGATGCACAAGTACATCAAATATCCGATGAAATGGGCATTGGAGAACAAGCTGCGCTCCATGCAGGGCAAGCCCGCCTGCATCGACCCGAAGTGGTGCGACGTGGGGCAAGACCCGTGCCAAGGGGATTTGAGGGAGAAGTTCTGAGTAAGCAGGATAGATATCCTCAATCAACCCGATGCTTTTTGGATACCGGGTCACAAGGTTGTTGTTCGGGCTGTGAGGTTATGGTGCCATCTCATTTTTTTCTTTTCCCCCTTGCCCAAAGCCATGCGGCGGAGAGGCAGGAGAGGAGCACGATGCCCGCATATTGTGCGGTTTCTATGATTTGCCGGGAAGTCTTTTTCATGGTCGGGGGTGTCTGTGTGGCCACGCCGTGTATGTTGTCAACGGCGTATCATTCTCTGTGTGAATTTGCGTTGGCCAATATTGTGTCATGGCAAAGGTATGAATGTTATTGATGGAATCCAAATTTCTTATAAGAATTTTGGATTTGAATCCGAAAATATTCCGGGACTCCAGAAGGATTGTCCCATAATCTTATAATCCTGCAAACTTTATGAAAATAGTTGTGACCGGTACCCGTGGCATCCCGAATGTCATGGGTGGCGTGGAGACGCATTGCGAAGAGCTGTTCCCGAGGTTGGCGGAACGCGGCTTTGACGTGACTGTAATCAGAAGGAAGAGTTACGTCAACGACTGTCTGACGGAATGGAAAGGCGTGAAACTGGCGGACATAGAAAGTCCGAAGAAGAAGTCGTTCGAGGCCATCGTCCATACCTTCAGGGCGATAAACGCGGCGAAGCGCCTCGGGGCGGACATCGTCCATGTGCATGCCATAGGGCCTGCCCTGCTGGTGCCTTACGCCAAGATGCTGGGCATGAAGGTGGTGTTCACCCACCACGGGCCGGATTACGACCGCGCCAAGTGGGGATGGGCGGCCAAAGCCATGTTGAAGCTCGGCGAACGTTTCGGTTGCATGTTTGCCGATGATGTGGTTGTCATTTCCGATGTCATTCGCAATCTGATAAAGCGCAAATATGGGCGGATAAGCCGTGTACACCTTATTTATAATGGCGTGTCGCAACCTGAAATCTGCGACTATCCGGAGTATTTTGCCGAATTAGGCATCACACAAGGGCAGTATGTTTTGGGAATGTGCCGTTTCGTGCCGGAAAAAAATCTTCATCATCTCGTGGAAGCGTTCGTCAAGGCAAAGGAGGACTTACCTGGTGGGAGGGACATGAAACTGGTGTTGGCTGGCGATACGGATTTCGAGGACGATTATTCGCGGAACTTGAAAGAAACGGCCCGTAAAAGCGGTGTGGTGCTGACGGGCTTCATCAAAGGACGCAGGTTACACTCGTTGCTCACTCATTGCCGTTGTTATTGTTTGCCGTCGAGCCACGAGGGACTTCCCATTGCGTTGCTTGAGGCGATGAGTTATGGGGTGAAGGTGGTTGTGAGCGACATTCCCGCCAACCTCGAAGTGGGACTAAATAAGGAGGATTATTTTCCAGTTGGAAACGTGGACATGTTGGCTGAAAGGTTGAAAACCCTGATGGAGCGTCCTTTGGAGCATGTTGATTATGACATGGGGAAATACGATTGGGAGAAAATCGCAGACCAGATGGCGGAAGTGTATCGGGATATTGTTCATTCTTGATTATTCTAAAAATGGATGCGTCAAGTATGATGGGCGAACTTTTTGTAGAAATTCAAAACCGTTTCTAAATCTTCGGAATTTTGCAATTTGTGCAACATCCGGTGAAGTATGACATGTTCATGTTTCACCGGATGTTTTCGTTATATGCAACTGTGAACGTTGTGCTATGCCCTTTTTATGCCCACTCCTTGATGCGCCGCATGGCTTCCTCGCAGTCTTCGCGTTTTCCGAAAGCCGTGAGGCGGAGGTAGCCTTCGCCGCTGGGGCCGAAGCCCACGCCCGGTGTGCCCACCACGTTCACTTCGTAGAGCAGTTGTTCGAAGAAACGCCAGGACTCCATGCCTTGTGGGGTTTGCAGCCAGATGTAGGGCGCGTTCACGCCGCCATATACCGTGAAGCCTGCGGTTTGCAGACCTTCGCGCATAATGCGGGCGTTCTCCATGTAATAGTCGATGGTGGCCCTCACCTGTGCTTTCCCTTCGGGGGAATAGATGGCTTCCGCTCCGCGCTGGGTGATGTAGCTCGTGCCATTGAACTTGGTGCATTGGCGGCGGTTCCATAGCGGGTTGAGGGGGACGCGCTGTCCGTTGAGCGTGGCTGCCGTGAGTTCCTTGGGCACGACGGTGTAGCCGCAGCGCACTCCTGTGAATCCGGCTGTCTTGGAGAAGCTGCGGAACTCGATGGCGCACCGTTTCGCTCCCCGGATTTCATAGATGGAGTGTGGCACGCCCGGCTCGCGGATGTAAGCCTCGTAGGCCGCGTCGAAGAAAATCAGCGTGTCGTTGGCCAATGCGTAGTCCACCCATTTCTTCAGTTCCTCCTTGGTCAGCGTCGTGCCCGTGGGGTTGTTGGGATAGCACAGGTAGATGATGTCCACGCGGCGGTCGGGGAGTTGCGGGATGAAATGGTTCTCAGCCGTGCAGGGGAGGTAGGTCACGTTGCTCCACCTTCCGTCTGCATTCAATTCGCCGGCCCGTCCGCACATGACGTTGCTGTCGATATACACCGGATAGATGGGGTCGGTCACGCCCATGCTGTTGTCCCAGCGCAGAATCTCGCCGATGTTGCCCGTGTCGCTTTTCGCGCCGTCGTTGATGAACACTTCTTGTGGGCTGAGGTTGATGCCGCGCGGGGCGAAATCGTTTTTGAGGATGGCTTCGATGAGGAAGCCGTAGCCTTGTTCCGGCCCATAGCCGTGGAATGTCTTTTCGTCCGCCATCTCGTCCACGGCGCGGTGCATGGCTTCGATGCAAGCCTGAGGCAGGGGGCGGGTCACGTCGCCGATGCCCAGGCGGATGAGCCGTTTGCCGGGATGGGTGACCTTGAATGCGTTTATTTTCTTCGCGATGTCCGAGAAAAGGTAATTTCCCGGGAGTTTGAGGTAATGTTCGTTGACTAATGCCATGTTGCTATATTATAATAAGGTGTACTGTCAAATTTCGGTTTCAATCACTCCGTTGAAGACTTCCACCGCCGGTCCGGTCATGTGGACTTGGCCGTCCGCAGCATTCCATTCAATGGAGAGTGTGCCGCCGTCCATGATGATGTCCGACTGCCGCCCGCTCAAGTGGGTGAAAGCTGCCGCCACGGCGGTGGCGCAAGCTCCCGTGCCGCAGGCTTGGGTGATGCCCGAGCCGCGTTCCCACACGCGCATCCGGATGCGCCCGTCGGGCAGGATGTGGGCAAACTCCACGTTGACCCGGTCGGGGAAAAGCGGATGACGTTCCAGCACCGGGCCGATGGCGGGCAAGTCCACGCTTTCGGCATCGTCCACGAAGACGACCAGGTGTGGGTTGCCCATATTCACGGCGACACCTTCGCGGGAAGGACATGCCGCATAGTCCAACGCGACGGGATGGAGGTCCGCAGGTGTGCCCATTTCCACGGTGACGGCGGCTACCCGTCCGTTCTCCACGTGCAGGTGCAGTGTCTTGATGCCCGAGAGGGTGTCCAGTGTGACGGTCGTCTTTCCTGTCAGCCCGTGTTCATAGACATATTTGCCGATGCAGCGGCTGGCGTTGCCGCACATCCGGGCTTCCGAGCCGTCGGCGTTGAAGATGCGCATGCTGAAGTCGGCCTTGTCCGAATGGCCGATTAATACCAGGCCGTCGCTGCCGATGCCCGTGTGCGGGCGGCTCCAAGCCACGGCGAGGGCTTCGGGGCGGGCGAGGGGATGGTCAATCGTGTTGACATAGATATAATCGTTGCCCGCCCCCTGCATTTTGGTGAAGGGTATTCTTCTCATCGTCTGGTTCATTGTTGGTAAGCTTCTTCGTGTACTCCGCTCACGGCTCGTCCGCTGGGTTCGTTCTGGCCTTTGAAGGATGCGTCCCAAGCCAGGGCTTCTGCCGTGGAGCAGGCCACGCTGGGCACACTGGGCACGCTGCGTGCCGCGCTTTCGCTGGGGAAATATTCCTCGAAGATGCTGCGGTAGTAATATTCTTCCTTGTTCATGGGCGGGTTGACGGGGAAGCGTTCGGCGGCATGTGCCATCTGTTCGTCGCTGACGGCCTTGGAGGTGATGTCTTTCAGCGTGTCAATCCAACTGTAGCCCACACCGTCGCTGAACTGCTCTTTCTGCCGCCAGGCCACGCTTTCGGGCAAGAGTTGCGCGAAAGCGTCGCGCACCACTTTCTTTTCGATGGTCTTGCCCGGGCACATCTTGACGGCGGGGTTGAGCCGCATGGCCACGTCGAGGAACTCTTTGTCAAGGAACGGCACCCGTCCTTCCACCCCCCAGGCCGAGAGCGATTTGTTGGCCCGCAGGCAGTCGTAGAGATGGAGCTTGGAGAGCTTGCGCACCGTTTCTTCGTGGAACGCCCGTGCGTCCGGCGCCTTGTGGAAGTAGAGGTAGCCCCCGAAGACTTCGTCGGCTCCCTCACCACTCAGCACCATCTTGATGCCCATGCTCTTGATGACGCGGGCCAGGAGGTACATCGGCGTGGAGGCCCGCACGGTGGTCACGTCATACGTCTCAATGTAGTAAATCACGTCGCGCACGGCGTCCAGCCCTTCCTGGATGGTGTAGTTGATTTCGTGGTGCACCGTGCCGATATGTCCGGCCACTTCGCGGGCCTTGGCCAGGTCTGGTGCGCCTTTCAGTCCCACGGCGAAGCTATGCAGCTGCGGCCACCAGGCTTCCTTCTGCCCGTCGGTCTCGATGCGGCGGCTGGCAAACTGCCGGGCGACGGCCGAGATGACTGAACTGTCCAGCCCTCCCGAGAGAAGTACGCCGTAGGGCACGTCGCTCATCAGCTGGCGGCGCACGGCATCTTCCAACGCGTCGTGTACGGCTTTCACCTGCGTGGCATAACTGTCTTCCGTAGCCGGCACGATGGTGTGGTTGCCCGCTTGCGGTGTGTAGTTGTCCTTTACGGCATCGAACGACATCCAGTCGCGGCTGTACCATCGTGTCATTTTCCCGTCCCGGCTCCAATAATAATGTCCGGGCAGGAACGGTTCATACGTGTCGCAGAAGCCTTCGAGGGCTTTCAACTCGCTGGCGCAATATACGTGCCCTTCTTTGTCGCGCCCGATGTAGAGGGGGATGACGCCGATGGGGTCGCGGGCAATGAGGAAGGCGTCTTTTTCTTCGTCATAAAGGGCGAAGGCGAAGATGCCGTTCAGTTCTTCGAGAAAACCGATGCCCTTGTCGCGGTAGAGGGCCAGGATGACTTCGCAGTCGCTTCCGGTCTGGAAGTCATAGCGTCCGGCATACCGTGTCCGGATGTCGCGGTGGTTGTATATCTCCCCGTTCACGGCCAGGATTTGTTTCCGGTCCGGCGAGTAGAGCGGTTGTCCGCCGCTTTGCGGATCGACGATGGAGAGGCGTTCGTGGCAGAGGATGGCACTGCCGCCGCAATAGATGCCGCTCCAGTCCGGGCCGCGGTGGCGTATCTTCTTGGACATGGAGAGGGCTTTTGTCCGTAATTCAGGCGTTTGCGCCTTGATGTTGAATATGGCTGTGATTCCGCACATGGTGTTTGTTCTTTTTTAGCGTTTGAGATATTGGTCGATGTCGGAGGCGGCTTTCCGTCCGCTTGCGATGCAACGCACCACGAGGCTGGCACCGGTGGCCGCGTCGCCTGCCACGAACACATTTTCAGGGAATTCGGGTTGTTGCGGGCGGAGAAATCCCATGGCCAGCAGCACGAGGTCGGCTTGGATTACTTCCGTGCGTCCTGTCGGTTTCATGACGGGGCGGCCTCCGTCTGGGGCGGGTGTCCATTCCACTTCTTCCACTTCCACGCCGCAGACATGGCCGTCTTCTGTGCCAATGAACCGTTTGGAATTCAGGCACCAGCGTCGTGTGCAGCCTTCTTCATGGCTGGAACTGGTTTTCAGCACCACCGGCCACTGCGGCCACGGCGTGGCCGGGTTGTGCCCCACGGGTGGCTTGGGCATGATTTCGATTTGAGTCACGTCGAGTGCGCCTTGGCGGTGGCTCGTGCCGATGCAGTCGCTGCCCGTGTCGCCTCCGCCGATGACCAGCACGTGCTTGCCTTTGGCCGTGATGCGTTCCGCGTCGCCGAACGTCTGTCCGGCCAACACGCGGTTCTGTTGTGCCAGCATCTCCATGGCCAGGTGGATGCCTTTCAGCTCGCGTCCCGGGATGGCGAGGTCGCGGGCCTGCGGCGTACCGGTGCAGATGCAGTAGGCGTCGAAACCTTCGGGCAGGTGTGTCACGTCGATTTCCGTATTCGTCCTGAACGTCACGCCTTCGGCCTCCATGACAGCGATGCGGCGGTCGATGATGGCTTTGTTCAGCTTGAAGTTCGGGATACCGAAGCGGAGCAGTCCGCCGATATACTCGTCTTTCTCGAATACGGTCACTTCATATCCTTTTTTGTTCAACTGGTTGGCGGCGGACAGTCCCGAAGGCCCGGAACCGATGACCGCCACGCGCTTCCCGTTCCGCTCGATGGCTTGCGGCTGCACGTATCCTTCGCGGAAGGCGGCTTCCACCACGGCGCATTCATCCTCGCGGATGGTGACGGGCGCGTCGATGGTCAGTTTCAGCACACAGCTTTTCTCGCACAGGGCGGGGCAGACACGTCCCGTGAACTCCGGGAAATCGTTCGTCAGGCTCAGGATTTCGTAGGCTTCTTTCCATTTGCCCTTGTAGAGCGCGTCCTGGAATTCGGGCGGACGGTTGCCCAACGGGCAGGCCCAGTGGCAGAACGGCACGCCGCAGTCCATGCAGCGCGAAGCCTGCAGTTTCCGTTCACTGGTATTGAGGGTTTGTTCGACTTCCCCGTAGTCGTTGATGCGGTCGTGCACCGGGCGGTAGCCGGCTTCCTGCCGCGGTATGGTGAGGAATGCTTTAGGGTTTCCCATTTTTTGTCCTTTTCTTTTTGTGGTTATTTTAAATCGTTTAATAATCCCGTTGCACGTCGGCAATCTTCTGTTGCAGCTTGCGCATCTGTTCTTCTGCCAGCACCCGCTTGTATTCGATGGGGGTCACTTGGATGAACTCCTCCACGTAGCGTGGCCATTCGTCGAGCATCGTGCGGGCCAGTTTCGAACCGGTGTAGAGGTAGTGCTGGCGGATGAGCTCGTGCAGTTCCTTGCGCGAGGCGGAGTCTTCGAGTAAGGACAGCTCCACCATCTCCATGTTGCAGAAGTAATCGAAGGTGTGGTGCTTGTCCCACACGTAGGCCACGCCGCCACTCATGCCGGCGGCGAAGTTGCGTCCTGTTTCGCCCAGCACGACGACCCGCCCGCCGGTCATGTATTCGCAACAATGGTCGCCCGCGCCTTCCACCACGGCGATGGCACCTGAGTTGCGCACGGCGAAGCGTTCACCCACGCGGCCGTTGATATACACTTCCCCGCTCGTGGCACCATAAAGCAGGGTGTTGCCCGCGATGGTGTTACTTTCGGCTTCGAAACCGGAGCGCACGGGTGGTTGCACGGCGATGTGGCCGCCACTCAGTCCCTTGCCCAGGTAGTCGTTGGCCTCGCCTTCGAGCCTGAAGCTGATGCCGTGGGCCAGGAATGCGCCGAAACTTTGCCCGGCCGACCCTTTGAACTTCACGTTGATGGTTTGGTCGGGTAGTCCGGCATGTCCGTATTTGGCTGCCACGGTGCCGGAGAGCATGGCACCCACGGAGCGGTCGGTGTTGGCGATGGCATATTCCAGCGACACTTCTTTTTGGTGCTCGATGGCTTCGTGTGCGGCAACGAGGATTTCCACGTCTTTCACATGGTCGATGTCGTGCCTCTGTCCTGTGGCGTGGTGCAGGACGGCATCATTGTCTATTTTGTGGAGCAGGCGGCCGAAGTCGAGCAATGCCGTTTTCGTGTCTTTTTCGCGCGGCTTGATTTCAATCAGGTCGGTGCGTCCCACGATGTCCTCCAGCCGGGTGAAGCCCATCTCGGCCAGGTATTCGCGCACTTCCTGTGCCAGGAAGCGGAAGTAGTTCACCACGTACTTGTAATGTCCCCGGAAGTGCTCGCGCAGTTTCGGGTCTTGTGTGGCCACGCCTACGGGGCAGAGGTTGGTGTGGCATTTGCGCATCATCACGCAGCCCAGCACGATGAGGGCGGTGGTGCCGAACCCGAACTCTTCCGCGCCCAGCAAGGCCATGCTGATGATGTCGCGTCCTGTCTTGAGCTGCCCGTCGGTCTGCAGGCGCACTTGCCCGCGCAGGCCGTTGAGCACCAGTGTCTGTTGTGTCTCGCTCAGCCCGATTTCGGGCGGGATGCCCGCATAACGCATGGAGGAGGCCGGCGAAGCTCCCGTGCCGCCCTCGGCACCCGAGATGACAATGAGGTCGGCCTTGGCCTTGGCCACACCTGCCGCGATGGTGCCCACGCCGCTTTCGGCCACGAGTTTCACGCTGATTTGCGCCTTCGGGTTGACGTTTTTCAGGTCGAAGATGAGTTGTGCCAAGTCTTCAATGGAGTAGATGTCGTGGTGGGGCGGGGGAGAGATGAGCGAGATGCCGGGGATGGAGTGGCGCGTCTTGGCGATGATTTCATCCACCTTGAATCCGGGAAGTTGTCCGCCTTCGCCGGGTTTCGCGCCTTGGGCCACTTTGATTTGTATCTCTTCGGCGTTGACGAGGTATTCCGCCGTCACGCCGAACCGTCCGGAAGCGATCTGTTTGGTCTTGCTGGAGAGCGGGATGCCGTCATACGATTCATGGAAGCGGTCGCTGTCCTCTCCGCCTTCGCCAGTGTTGCTGCGGGTGCCCAGTTCGTTCATGGCCAAGGCCAATGCCTCGTGGGCTTCCTTGCTGATGGCGCCGAACGACATGGCTCCCGTGACGAAGTGGCGGACGATGTCTTCTACCGGTTCCACTTTGTCGATGTCTATCGGATTGCGTTTGAAGCTAAAAAAGTCGCGCAGGAAAATCGGTTGTTCCTTTTCGTCCGCTAACCGCGTAAACTCTTTGAACTTCTTATAGCTCCCGATGCGCGTAGCCAGCTGGAGCGTGGAGATGGTCTCGGGATTCCAGGCATGGCGTTCGCCGTCCTTACGGTAGGAGAAAAGGCCGGCGTGGGGGAGCAGGTGGCTGATTTCCTTCGGGCGGAAAGCGGCGGTGTGGAATGCGGCATAGTCCCGTGCGAGTTCTTCCAGGCGGATGCCGCCGATGGAGGAAACGGGGGTGCCGAAATAGGCTTTGAGCAGTTCTTCGTTCAGCCCCACGGCTTCGAAAATCTTGGCACCGCGGTAGGAGCGGATGGTGCTGATGCCCATTTTGCTCATGATTTTGTAGAGCCCCTTGCAGACGGCCTTGATGTAGTTCTTTTCTGCAGTTTCGTAATTCAGTTGGATCTCCTGGCGTTTCACCAGGTCGTCGAGGATGGCAAAGGCCATGTAGGGGTTGATGGCACTGGCGCCGTAGCCCAGCAGCAGGGCGGCATGCATCACTTCGCGGATTTCGCCGCTCTCCACGACGAGTGCCGTCTGTACCCGTTTCTGCACGGAGATGAGATGGTGGTGTACGGCACTGACGGCCAACAGCGAGGGGATGGCCGCATGCGTGGCATCCACGTCGCGGTCAGAGAGGATGATGTAGTTCGCGCCTTCGTCCACGGAGGCTTCGGCCTTGCGGCACAGTTCGCCCAGTGCTTCCTGTAAGGCGGCTTTTCCGCGTCGCGCTTCGAACGTCATGGGGAGTTTCACGGTGTTGAAGCCCTTGTAGCGGATGTTGCAGAGGATGTCCAGCTGCGTGTTGGTCAGCACGGGATGCGGCAAGCGCACCATCTTGCAGTGCGACTCGCTGGGAAGCAGGATGTTCATGCCCACGGCACCGATGTATTCCGTGAGTGACATGACCAGTTCCTCGCGGATGGGGTCGATGGCCGGGTTCGTCACTTGGGCGAATTGCTGGCGGAAGTAGTTGAACAACAGTTGCGGGCGGTCTGAAAGCACGGCCAGCGGGGTGTCGTTGCCCATGGAAGCCGTAGGCTCCGCCCCATTGGAGGCCATCGGCACGAGGGTGCGCTCAATGTCTTCGCGTGTGTAGCCGAACGCGCGTAGCATGCGGTCGTAGTCGGCCACGCCGTTTCCGGCCTTGCGTCCGCTGCGCAGCGTGTCCAGTTCGATGCGGTTGGCCGAGAGCCATTGCCGGTAAGGCCTGGCCGAGGCCAGCTGTTCTTTCAGTTCCTTGTCATAATAGATTTTTCCTTCCAGGGTGTCCACCAGCAGGATCTTGCCTGGTTGCAACCGCCCTTTTTCCTTGATGTCGCCCGGCTCGAAGTTGATGACCCCGGCCTCGCTGGCCACCACCATCATGTCGTTTTTCGTGATGAGGTAACGCGCCGGGCGCAGTCCGTTGCGGTCGAGCATGCCGCCGGCATAGCGGCCGTCGCTGAAAAGCAGGGCGGCGGGGCCGTCCCACGGTTCCATCAGGATGGAATGGTATTCATAGAAGGCTTTCAGGTCTTCGCTGATGGGGTTCTTGTCGTTGAACGACTCCGGTACGAGCATGGCCATGGCGTGTGGCAGGCTCAGGCCCGACATGACGAAGAACTCCAGCACGTTGTCCAGCGACGCGCTGTCGCTCATGCCCGGTTGTATGATGGGGCGTATCTGCCTGATGTCGCCCAGCGTGGGGGTGGACAATACGCTTTCGCGCGCCTCCATCCAGGCGCGGTTGCCACGGATGGTGTTGATTTCGCCGTTGTGGGCCAGCAGGCGGAACGGTTGCGCCAGGCTCCACGTGGGAAACGTGTTGGTGCTGAAGCGGGAATGCACCAAGGCCAGCCCGCTGGTGAAGTAGGGCTGCGTGAGGTCGGTGAAATATTCGCGCACTTGCGTGGACGACAGCATTCCTTTATATATGATGTTTTTGCTGGATAGCGAAACAATGTAGAAATCCTTGTGGCCGACGCGCCGTTCAATCCTTTTGCGGACGAGGTAGAGGCTGCGTTCCAGGTTCTCCACTTCCGTGCCGCCCGTGACGAATATTTGTTTGATGTCCGGTTCCGTGGCGGCGGCATCCTTGCCGAGTATGGCGGAATTGACCGGCACGTTGCGCAGGTGCATCAGGTTGAGTCCTTCGCGCTCGATTTCCTCAATCATGACGCTGAGGATCTGTGCTTGTTCCGTTTCGTCTTTTGGCAGGAACACCAGCCCCGTGCCGTATTTCCCTTTTTCGGGCACGGGTATGCCTTGCAGGAGAATGAATTCGTGGGGGATTTGGAGCATGATGCCGGCTCCGTCGCCCGTTTTGTTGTCCGCGCCTTCCGCGCCCCGGTGCTTCATGTTTTCCAGCACCTTGAGGGCCGCGTCCACCAGTTCGTGCGATTTGTTGCCGTGGATGTTGACAATCATGCCCACGCCGCAGGCATCATGTTCGTTCGCCGCGTCATACAGCCCTTCCTGACGATAAGATGAACTTGTCTTGTCTGTGATAAAAAGCTCTTTTTCCATCGTTTTTATTGCCTATATGCTTTGTTAGTTATGTTTCGACTTTCTTTTTGTTTTGCAAAGTTATAAATATTGTTTCAAAATGCGCAATATTTATTTGCTTTTTTAGCAGAAAAATTTTCTTTTTGCCTGTTTGCTTTCTGATTGTTGTTCGAAAACTGAATTTTACGCCTGTCTGATATGGTTTTTGCGTGTTTTTCGTCATATAGTGTTCTCTGAAAAGGTGGAAAAGTCTTGAGGTATGTGTTTCTCTTTTTTGCATAAAGGGGAGGCGGTTCCTATTCATGGAAGTTTAGAAAAGGCGTTTCGTGTACAGGGCATCAACGGATGGATTCCATAATGGAACAAAAAACGGATGCAAAGGGAGATAAAATTGTTTTTGTGCGGGAAAAAAGTATAGCCTGCACCTTAAAATTCTATAAACGCCTGTGTCGTTTATAGAAACGCCAGTGGCGTTTGTATAAACAGCAGTGGCGTTTACACAAGCGCCACTGGTGATTAAAGAATCTGTGGGAGAAAAGAAAGTTTTCCGGCCAAGCATCCGTGTTTTTGGGTAGGAAGCCTGTATTTATTGCGAATGTTCGCGATTCGTTGTGACCCAATGCCCTGCTTCCCATCGCTTGTCCGTCCGCGGCAAACTTCTCCGCCTTATAGGGGAGGTGGCCCGCAGGGCCGGAGGGGTTTCCCATGCACAAGAGTGATTTTCCCATTTTTCCGACCTGTTTATGGCGCAGTCGAGATTCAGTGGGGAAGAACATTTTCATGCTTCCCCGCTGATATGCTGCGACAGATTTGAGATCCATCGCAACAAAGGTTTGTCCGTCCGGAGGCAAAACTCCTCCGCCTTGTAGGGGAGGTGGCCCGCAGGGCCGGAAGGGTTTCCCATGCACAAGAGTGACTTCTCCCCTTTTTCCGACCCGTTTATGTTGTCCGTGGATACGTCCGGTGTTGTTCCCGTGGGCGTGAGACCCCCTCCGCCCCTTCGGGGCTCGTCCCCCTGCGAGGCGGGACAGTTTTGCATCCGCATGGCAAACAAAAGGGTCGTTACGACCCCCGCCGCATGGAGAACAGAAGGGTCGTCACGGCCCGCGCAGAATTTATTAAATCCCCCACTAAATTTCTACTGCCCCCGTTGAATTTCTACTTCGCTCTGATTTTCCACTGACCCGGGACATCGGGACAAGTGAGGGGGTACAAAAAATATGCCGCCTCAAACACTGAGACGGCATATCGCAACACAAAAACTAAACTAAACTTTTAACTAAGCTAACTTTAAAGTTTCACAACTTTATCCTTTTCGCACTACAAAGATAGGTATTTTCTGCATTCCCTCCAAATGGAAATCTGCAAATGAATCCCTTTTTTCTACCAAATGCCATTTTTTAGCTCTTTTTGCAAATTGCATTTACAAGTGGGTGCTCTTATTAAGCAGGTAATAGTCCAAAACCGTCATGGCGGCCATGGCTTCCACGATGGGCACGGCGCGTGGCAACACGCAGGGGTCGTGGCGTCCGCGGGCCTTGAGCAGGGTGGGCTTGCCTTCCACGGTGACGGTTTCCTGTTCCATGAGCACCGTGGCTACAGGTTTGAAGGCTACCCTGAAATAGATGTCTTGTCCGTTGCTGATGCCGCCTTGGATACCTCCGCTCCGGTTGGTGCGGGTGGAGATGCCTTGTGGCGTGGGGATGAAGATGTCGTTTTGTTCGCTTCCCCGTTGTGTCACTCCGGCAAAGCCTTGCCCATATTCGAAGCCCTTCACGGCGTTGATGGAGAGCATGGCGCCTCCCAAGGCCGCGTGGAGCTTGCCGAACGCAGGTTCGCCCAGTCCGACGGGGCAATGCTTGATGACTCCCGTGATAATGCCGCCGACGGTGTCGCCTTGAGCCTTTACTTCAGCGATGAGGCGTTCCATTTCTTCCGCTTTGGACGGGTCGGGACAGCGCACCATGTTGGTTTCGATGAGTGACGGGTCGTAGGCCGTGTAATCCTGTTCCAAGGCGATGCCTCCCACTTGTGAGGTGTAGGCATAAATCTCCACGCCGAGTTGGCGCAGGGCCAGTTTGGCCAATGCGCCGCCCACGCAACGGGAAATGGTTTCGCGGGCAGAGGAACGGCCGCCTCCGCGGTGGTCGCGCAGGCCGTATTTCTGCATGTAGGTGAAGTCGGCATGCGAGGGGCGGTAGAGGTCGCGCATGTTGTCGTAGTCCGTGGAGTGCTGGTTGGTGTTGCGGACGAGGAATCCGATGGGGCATCCTGTGGATTTTCCCTCGAACACGCCAGAGAGCAACTCCACTTGGTCGGCTTCCTTGCGCGGGGTGGTGATGCGGCTTTGTCCGGGGCGACGGCGGTCCAGCTCATGTTGGATGAAGTCCGGGTCGATGTCTATGCCGGCAGGGAATCCGTCCACGATGCCACCCACGCCCGGTCCGTGGCTTTCGCCGAATGAGGTCAGGCGAAAGAGGTTGCCGAATGTATTGCTCATGGGGCAAGCAGGATTAATGGCAATGGCCACAACCGCCGTGGCCGTGGTGGTCTCCGCCGCAACATCCTTCGTCGTCGCATCCGCCGCCGCAGCTGTCACATCCGCATCCGCATCCGCCTTCCCCGCTCAGCATGTTGAGCATGCCTTGGATTTCGTCCTTGGTGGCATCCCGGTTTTCTGTGACTTCGCCCACGAAGTTCAGGGCTTTCCCGGCCAGCGGGTGGTTCAAATCGACGGTCACGGTCTTGTCCTTTACCTCGGCGATGGTGCCATGGAAACGTGCGCCGTCGGCGTTCATGAGGGGCACCACATTGCCCGGATAGATATGCTCGCTGTCGAAACGCCCGTCCACGGAAAACACATCTTTGCCCACTTCAATGACGCGTTCGTCCTCGTATTCCCCATAGGCTTCTTCCACGGAAAGCGTGAAGTCGAACTTGTCGCCTTTCTTCAGCGGCTTGATTTGTGCTTCAAACGCGTCAAGTGTGACGCCGAGGTCTGAAATGAATTGGAACGGATGTTCCACGGGTGCTTTTTCCACTAATTCCCTTTTTCCGTCGAAGTCGGCATAAAGCTCGTAGGCGACGGTGATGTACTTGTTGGGTGTCGTATCCATAAGTATTCTTGTTTTAGAAATTGTCCATAATGATTTTCAGGATGCAAAGGTACGGCAAATAAATGACAAAAGGAAAGGTTTTCCCGCCTTGCTTTTTTCTTGCCCGCTATTTCCACCCTCCGCCTAATGCCTTGTAGAGGTTGATCATCATGATTTGCTGGTCGCACACGGCATTGCTCAACGACACTTGCGCGTCGAAATAGCTGCGTTGTGCATCAAGCAAGTCCAAATAGCCGATGACACCGTTGATGTATTGCAATTGTGCCAGTTCGACGGCGGTGCGCGATGCTTCGGCCAGTTGGCGGCGCGATTCGTGGATTTCTTTGATCTTGTTGAAGTTGACGATGGCGTCGTGTACTTCCTTAAACGCCGTGAGCACTGTCTTTTCGTAGTTGGCCGCTGCGCCATTGTAGGCTTTCTGCTTGGCCTTATAGGCGGCACGGTGCTTGCCCATGGCGAACAGCGGGCTGAGCAGTCCGCCGGAAACATAATTGTAAGGAGACTTCAGGAGGTCTTTCAGCGCATCGGTTTCCACGCCCAAGGTCGTAGTCAGGCTCAGGCGTGGGAACATGTTGGTGTAAGCTTGCCCCACGGCGGCGTTGGCCGCGATGAGTTCCTGTTCGGCCCGGCGGATGTCGGGTCGGCGTTCGAGCAGGGTGGACGGCAGGCCGAGGGGCAGGGTGTCCGGGAGAGTGGCTTCTTCGGGAAGCTGTCCGCGCCGGATTTCGTGTGGGAAGTCACCGGCCAGAAGGGCGATTTCGCTTTCTTTCAAGGCGATGCGACGTTCCAAGTCGGGCACCATGGTGGCCGTCCGCGCCAATTCCACTTTGGCTTGTTGGAAGACGATTTCGGACGTGAGGCCGCCCTTGAAACGGATTTCGGCCAACCGCACCCCTTCCTCGCGGGCTTCCAGCGTGCGGCGGACGATGGCCAGTTCGTTGTCCAAGGCCGTCAGCTCGAAATAGGCTTGTGCCACCTGTGCCACCAGTCCCATCCGCATGGCACGGCAGTTTTCCACGGATGCCAGAAACTCCGCCATGCTGTGGTCGTGCGCCCAGCGCAGGTTGCCCCACAGGTCGAGTTCCCACGAGATGGTGGCCGTGAGGCTCATTTCCGGGTCGGGGTCAAGGTTGTGGCCGCCATAGTTCGTCGCCTCGCGGTTCCCGTTTAGTCTCGCGGTGGCCTGTGGGAACATGTCGGCAAAGTCAATCCGCCGCAGTGAGGCCAGCTCTTCCATCCGTGAAGCGGCTATTTTCAGATCCTTGTTATAAGTGAGGGTGCGTGTGATGAGCTCTTGAAGGGTAGTGTCCTTGTAGAGTTCCCACCACGACAGGTCGCCGATGGACGTGCTGTCGGGCACGGTGCCGTCCAGTTGCGACGGGAGGTCGAGCGCAGGCCGTGTGTAGGATTTGCCTAACTGGCAGGATGAGAGTCCGAGGGAAGACACGGCCAGCAGGATGGCGATGCCGGGTACGTGCTTGGGGCGCAATTTCCGTTTCGCCTTATAAATCAACACAAAGAAAAACGGCACCAGCAGGATACCCACCGAAACGGCGACAATCATGCCGAAGAACACGCCCGTGCCGATGGCTTGGCGGCTGGCCGAACCGGGGCCGCTGGCCATGACCATGGGGAGCATGCCCAAGATGAAGGCCAGCGAAGTCATCAGGATGGGGCGGAAACGCAACCGGGCGGCATGAAGGGTGGAGGCCACCAGCTCGCCGCCTTTGTCCACTTCGTCCTTGGCAAATTCCACAATCAGAATGGCATTTTTTGCCGCAAGGCCAATCAGCATGACTAGTCCAATCTGGAAGTAAATGTCGTTTTCCAAACCGCATACCGCGATGCCGAGATAAGCGCCAAGCGCGGCCACGGGGAGCGAAAGCAGCACGGCGATGGGCACCGTCCAGCTTTCATAGAGCGCGGCCAGGAACAGGAACACGAAGACGAAGACCAGCGCGAGCACCAATCCCGTCTGTCCGCCCGCTTGCTGCTCTTGGTAGGAAAGGCCGCTCCATTCGATGCCGATGTTGTCGGGGAGGTGGTCACGGGCAATCTGTTCCATGGCTTCCATGGCCTGCCCTGAGCTGTAGCCATCGGCGGCCGAGCCGCGGATGACCGCGCTGTTGAACATGTTGAACCGCTTGATGCTGCCCGGCCCCGTCGTGTAGGACGTGTTTCCCAATGAAGTGAGCGGAATCATGGCGTCATCGCTTCCCCGCACGAAAAACAGGTTGATGTTCTCGGGGTGTTTGCGATAGACCCCTTCGGCTTGGATGTAAACCCGGTAAATGCGGTTGAACATGTTGAAGTCGTTGACATAGACAGAGCCGGTGTAGGCTTTCATGGTGGAGAACACGTCGGCCATCGGGACACCAGCGAGTTTCACCTTGTCGCGGTCCACGTCAAAATAGAGTTGTGGAATCTCGGCTTGGAGGGACGACGACAGCCCGGCGAGTGCCTTGTGACGCGAGGCATAGTATAATAAGGTGTCTGCGGCCTGCACCAGGTTGTCAAAGGTGGCATCGCCCCTGGCTTCCAGCTGCATCTCGAAACCGCCGGAAGAGCCCAGGCCGGGAATCACCGGCGGGGTGGACAGATAGACCTTGCATTCCGGGTATTGTTCGAAATGTTTTTTGACTTCGGCCATGATTTTGTTGATGTCAGCTTCCTGCCGTTCTTTCCACGGCTTGAGGATGACGGTGAGGTCGCTGCGCGACTGGTTGGTGCCCACGCGCGGGCTGCTTCCCGTGACGTTCTGCACGTATTCCACGGACGGGTTTCCCATCAGGTAGGCGATGGCCCTGTCGGTTACTTCGCGTGTCCGTTCGAGCGTGGCACCTTCGGGGAGTTCCAGCTCGACCTTAAAATAGCCTTGGTCTTCCACAGGAAGGAAGCTGGTGGGCACGATGCGGTTGAAGATGAAAATCAATCCGATGACGAGGCAGAAATTCAGGATGACCCGTTTGGGATGTCCCAGTACTTTTTGGATATATTTCAGGTAAAAGGAGTTGCCCGTGGAAAGCCATTCGTTGATTTTCCGGAACACGATGTTTTTCGGTTTGTCCGGGTCGGAAGGTTTCAGTATGAGCGAGCACATGACGGGGCTGAGGGTAAGGGCCACTACGGTGGAAATCAGCACGGACACGACGATGGTGATGGTGAACTGGCGATAGAGTTGCCCGGTGATGCCGGGCAGGAAGCTGACGGGGACGAACACGGCGGCAAGCACCAGGGACGTGGCTATCAATGCCCCCGCCAGCCCGTTCATGGCTTTCTTGGTGGCTTCATAAGCCCCGATGCGTTCTTCTTCCATGATGCGTTCCACGTTTTCCACCACGACGATGGCATCGTCCACCACGATGCCGATGGCAAGGATAAGCCCTAGGAGCGTCAACATGTTGAGTGAGAAGCCGAAGATGAGCATGAACCCGAACGTGCCGATGAGCGAGATGGGGACGGCTACCACGGGAATCAGCGTGGCTCGCCAACTTTGCAGGGAGAGGAAGACCACGAAGATGACCAAGGCGAGAGCCTCGAAGAGTGTCTTATACACTTCGTGGATGGATTCCGAGATGTAGGTGGTCATGTCGAACGGTATCTCATACGTCAACCCGTCGGGGAAATTCCGGCTGATTTCATCCATGGCCTGTTTCACGCTTTCTGCCACGTCCATGGCATTGGCACCAGGCAGCATGTAAACGCCGAGCACGGCAGCGTTGCCGCCGTTGATGCCGCTTTCCGTGTTGTAGGATTGTGCTTCGAGCGAGATGCGCGCCACATCGCGCAGGCGGATGAGCGACCCGTCGGCGTTGGCGCGCAACACGATTTCTTCAAACTGGCTGACGGTGGACAGGCGGCCTTTGGTGGAGATGGGGATGGTGATGTCCAGCCCTTCGATGGGTTGCTGGCCGAGCACTCCCGCCGCCGATTCCCGGTTTTGGTCTTTCAGGGCGTTTTGCAGGTCCTGGACGGTCAGTCCGAAGTTGGCCAGCTTGTCGGGCTGCACCCAAATTTGCATGGCATAATAGCGGCTGCCGATGTTGGACACGCGCCCCACGCCGGGGATGCGGCGCAACACGTCCACCACGTTGATGGTGGCGAAGTTGCTGAGGTAAATCTCGTCAAACTTGGGATCGTCCGACGTGAGGCAGATGGTCATCAGTTGGCTGGGCGCCTGCTTCTCCACGGAGATGCCGTTTTGGATGACTTCGGCCGGCAGCCGGGATTCGGCCAGTTTCACGCGGTTCTGGATTTCCACGGCGGCCAGGTCCGGGTTGGCCGAGATGTCGAACGTCACGGTGGCGGAAAATCCGCCGGAGTTGGAGCTGCTGGATTCCATGTAGAGCATGCCCGGCGTGCCGTTCAGCTCTTGTTCGATGGGGGTGGCCACGGCTTGCGACACGGTGAGTGCGCTCGCGCCCGGATAAGATGCGCTGATCTTGACCACGGGTGGCGTGATTTGCGGATATTGGTCGATGGGCAACAGGGTAAGCCCGATGAAACCGACAATGACGATGAGTATGGAAATGACCGCCGAAAGCACCGGGCGGTCGATGAAATAAGTCACTTTCATGGGTGTTCCTATTGCTTGTTGGATGTTTTGCCGTTGGTCTTTTCGCCTTCTTCAACGGGCTTGCCTACCCGGACGTGCATGCCGGGGTTGAGTTTGTGATAGCCTTCTGTGACGAGTTGTTCGTTGGGCACCAATCCGCGTTCCACCACGACGTTGTTGCCAAATTCCGGCCCCAGTTCGATGAAACGGCGTTCCACGGTGGAGTCCTTGCGCATGACAAACACGTAGGCACCTCCCTTTTCGATGATGAGGGCTTTCTGCGGGACGACCGTGGCGTTCTCGCGCACGTCGAGCAAAGCCCTCACTTTGGTGAACTGTCCAGGCAAGAGCACATGTTCTGGGTTGGGCATTTCCGCGCGGACGGAAAACGTGCCGGTCCGTGGGTCAACCTGCGGTTCGGCAAAGTCAACCAGTCCTTTGTAGGGATAGGCCGTGTTGTCCGGCAGCGTGATGGTGACGGTCGGTTGCCAGGAACGGTTCTTGTCTTTTTGACCAATGTTGATGTTGCGTTCCTTGCTTTTCAGGTAGTCCAGGGCTGTCATGCTGAAATCCACCAGCACGGTGTCGCTCTTGACGATAGTAGCCAACAGCGATTTTCCCGCCGTGCCGACCAGTGTGCCCAAATCGACGTGGCGTTCGCTGATGTGTCCCGAGATGGGGGAGCGCACGATGGTGTATCCCAGTTCCTGTTCGGCTTGGTCCAGGTCGGCCTGGCTCATGCCCACGCTGGCCACCGCCGTCTCGTAGGCGGCCACGGCGTTGTCCAGGTCCAGCTGGCTGGCCGCGTTTTGTTCATACAGAGGTTTGATGCGGTCCAGGTCGCGCTGGGCTTTGCGGGCCTGGGCTTCGTCTTTTTTCAATTGAGCCCGTGCCTTGTCGGCTTTGGCGCGGTATTGCCGTTGGTCGATGACGAACAGCACTTGGTTGCGGGTCACGTATGTGCCTTCCTCGAACAGCATTTGTTCCAGGAAGCCTTCCACCCGTGCGCGGACTTCCACGAACTGTTGTGCCCGGATGCGTCCGACGTATTCCCCATAGATTTCCACGTCCTGTTGTTGCACCGGCATGACAGAGACGACGGGATAGGTCGGCAAGGGGTCTTTTTGGCGGGTCAGAAACAGGTATGCGCCCACGACCACGGCAATGCATACCATTGTGTACAATAACTTCTTTTTCCTGATTTTTAGCTCTTTTCGGCTTGAAAGATACCTCATGGCGATGAATGATTAAACCGATATGCAGATATATCGGGCGCAAAGATAGCCTGTTTTGCGGCATGGCCGCTAATAATTAATCTGAAAAAAGCATAACGCGGCGCGCCCTCTCCGCCGCCATCAGCCCCGTGGCGGGCTACTTCCAGCGGCATCGCGGTGGCGTGGACCGTGTATGCCCTCCGTTTCTTCTTTGTCAAGAAAACGTCATAAAACGGATTGCCGGGGACATGCCGTTTTCCCGTCGGGGACAAACGAGGCCCTCGTCGGGGACAAACGGGAATGTCGTGGGGGATTAGGGTGCAATGCCATGGAAGTCAGTCGGTTGCCCGTTTGCCTTTCTGCGGGGGCAAACGGGCGCGAAAAACTTGGATTGTATGATTTTCTGAAAACGGGCGCGGCGGGATTTTGTGCCCTTGGAGAAAGGCATTGCTTCCACGCTGTGGGGGAGGGTGGCGCACCTTCTCCTTTAGTCATTCAAACCACTTGTGCATGCGTTCGCGGATGGCGTTGGATTCGCTGAGCAGGTGGATGAATTTGAGCGCGGAATGTTTGCGGTAGGCGTTCTTCAGGGTGTGTATGCAGCCCTCCATTTCGTATTCTTCCACGTCGAGCGGGATGGCTTTCACGCCCGGCTCGTCATGTATTGTGGCTTCAGAGAGGATGGTGACAAGATTGCTGTTCCTGATGAGTTTCAGGAGGATGTTCACTTCGTTCAGTTCCACCCGCACTTTGAAGTGGTAGGCACGCTCGGCAAACACTTGGTCGAACGTGTTGCGGGCTTGCAGCCCTTTGCCGGGCATGGCGAACTCGTAGTGTTCCAGTTCGTCGGGGCTGATTTTCTTTTTGCGGGCCAGCTCGTGGTCGGCACGTACCACGACCGACAGGTGGTTGTCGAACAGGATATGCGACTCGATTTGTTCGTAGCGGCGTGTGGGTTTGAAGGCCAAGACGAAGTCCACTTCCCTTTTGACGAGCATCTGCATCAGTTCCGCCATGGTTTTGTAGTGGATGTTCAGCTTCACTTTCGGGTATTGTTTCATGAACGTGAGCACGGTCTCCGTCAGGATGGGGCTGAACGTGTAGGTCACGCCGATGTTCAACGTACCGGTGAGCAGTTGTTGCAGGTCTCGGATGTGCTCCTTGCAGGTGTCGGCGGCATATAGAGTTTCCTTGGCGTAAGGGAGCAGTTCCGTACCCGCTTCCGTGAGCGTCACTTCGTGGCTGTTGCGCTGGAAGAGTTGCACGTCGAGTTCTGTTTCCAGTTGCCGGATTTGTTGCGAGAGGGTGCTTTGGGTGATGAAGAGCCCTTTGGCCGCTTCGGAGAAATTGAGTGTCTCGGCGGCTTTGATGAAATATTTGAGTTGTCTGAGTTCCATGTGGTGTTAACGTGTGGCTTTGAATGAAGTGTTCTTGAACAGGAAGATGGGCACGGTTGCGCCCACGACCATGCTCAGGACGATGAACATGCAGGTCAGCCCGTTGTAGGCCAACAGGTAGAAGTAGTGGTTGAAGGCCGCTTCCTCTTGATGGGTCAGGCAAAGGAGCAGGGCTTCCACGGTGCGATAGGCGTACATGCCCGGAATCATGGGCAGCAGGGCGGGAAAGGAGAATGTCTCGGCCGGGCATTTGGCGCGCGGGGCGAAGAACACCGTGAGCAGGCCGATGGCCAGCGAGGCAATGAAGCTGGCCCCGATGAGGTTCATCCCGCCCCAGGCATTGTGGGTGAGCACGTAGCGCGTGGCATGGCCGATGGCCGCGATGAGGGCGCAGTATTTGTAGGCTTGGCGCGGCGGGTTACTGATGCTGGCGAAGCCGATGGCGGCGATGGCCGCAAAGAAACCGTCTTGGAGGATATTGAACAAGTATGTCATAGCCATTGGATGTTCATGAGCAGCAGGCCGCCACAAAGTCCGGCCGAAAGGCAAGCGGTCAGTACGGCGGCGTTCATGAAGCGGCTGAACGAACAGATGTAGTGCCCGTCCAGCAGGTCGCTCACGGAGTTAATGTAAGGGATGCCGGGGATGAGGTACAGTACGCTGGTGGCCAGGGCGATTTCCGGCGTGTCGCCCCAATGGAACACATAACCCGCCGCCCCGATGACGGACGAGAAAAAGGCGCAGCAGAAGAATGTGAAACGCACGTCGCGCCCGTCTTCCAGCATGACTTGTTTCAGCTTGTAACCGGCCAACGTGCCACACAGGACAATCAGCATGGCTGCGAAGTCGCCGCCGAAAAGCCGGCAGAAGGACATGTTGGCCAAAGAGGCCAGGAGCCACACCATCCACGGATTCGCAGGGCGGACCCGGACAATCTCTTCAAACTCCCGGCGGGCTTCCGCGAAACTGGTTTTCCCGTCGGCCACGGCCCAGCTGAGCTTGCTGAGCCGGGTGTTGATGTCGAAGCTGATGCCCGTGTGGCGGAGCCTGACGTTGTTGCTGTATGAATGGCTGCGGTCGCGGTTCCACACCGTGATGTGGATGTGCGAGGGGAGGATGGTCATCTCCGGCTCCATGTTCCACCGCCCGGCCATGCGCCGCACGTTTTTTTCGATGCGGATGCACGTGGCCCCGCATCCCAACAGCCACGAGGCGTAGTCGGAAAGGAAGATGCAGGCCTCTTTGGGCGATGGCATTTCCGCCGCGCCTGCCTGGGGCGTGTTCAGCTCGTTATTCTTCGTCGTAGTCGTCATAAATGCCGTTGTTGTCTTGTTCCAGTTCGAAGATTTTGTGGTGTCCGGTTTCCTTGCGCATCTGCTGGATGTTTCTGAATAGGAAAATCAAAAGTAGGCATCCTACGGTTAAAATCCAAATGGTTGCTTGGTCGTTCATATCTTTTTATTGTTTTTTATGCTGCAAAAGTAGGCGGTTTGCGGCGAATCGGAAAGCGTCGGTCTGCGGAAGTTTCGATAATGGCTATCGTTTTTGCCAAGTCTCGGCCATCGTTTTTTCTTATCGCAAAAGAGGGCGTGAAGCATTGGCGTTCGCCGGAAAAAGCGTAATTTTGCGGAACTAATGTAATAAGGTATGCATACGAGGGAAGAAAAACTGGAGGCTTTCGGGCGTTTCCTCGACGTGCTGGACACGTTGCGCGAGAAATGCCCGTGGGACAGGAAGCAGACGAACGAGAGCCTGCGTCCGAACACGATTGAGGAGACGTTCGAACTGTGTGACGCTCTGATGAAGGATGACAAGAAGGATATTTGCAAGGAGCTGGGCGACGTGTTGCTGCACGTGTGCTTCTATGCCAAGATAGCTAGCGAGACAGGCGACTTTGACATCGCGGACGTTTGCAACCGCCTGACGGACAAACTGATTTTCCGACACCCGCATGTCTATGGCGAGGTGAAGGCCGACACGGCAGGCGAGGTGACGCAAAACTGGGAGCAGATCAAGCTGAAGGAGAAGGACGGCAACAAGAGTGTGCTGGGCGGAGTGCCGGATGCCTTGCCTTCGCTCATCAAGGCTTACCGCATCCAGGACAAGGCGCGGAACGTGGGGTTCGACTGGGAGCGGCGGGAAGACGTGTGGGACAAGGTGAGGGAAGAGCTTGGCGAGCTGGAAACGGAACTGGCCAAGGGCGACCCGGACAAGGCCACCGGAGAGTTTGGCGATTTCCTTTTTAGTGTCATCAATGCCGGGAGGCTTTACCACATCAATCCCGACAATGCGCTGGAGCGCACGAACCGTAAGTTCATCCGCCGTTTCAATTACGTGGAGCAGCATTCCATCCGTGTCGGGAAGCCGCTGAAGGAAATGACGCTGGGCGAGATGGATGCCCTTTGGAACGAGGCAAAGGAGTTGGAACGCCGCGGCGAGTTGTAAATACATATATAAGCTTTTGGAAATCAAGAAAAGACAAGGCTGGGAGTTTCAAACGGTTGAAACTGGGTGTTCCAAGCCTTGAAACTGGGTGTTCCAAGCCTTGAAACTAGGTGTTTCAGGCTCTGAAAATTCGAAGTTATTTCATTGTTTCCGCATTCCACCCTTTTGAAAGGAGGGGAATGCGGAAATGTTTTTAGCGTCAGCGCACTTCGATGACGATTCTCCGATAGGCGGTCAAGGCCGGTGTGCCGTCGTCGGTCACGGTCAGGATGAGATGGATGGTCTTGCCCGACGCATTGGCCGGGACGGCAACGCGGCATCGCGGCGTGTCGCCGCCTTCGATGTCCACCGTGCCCTTGTAGGTGCTTGGCTCGGCATAGACTGTCCATCGGAAGTTCAGGCTGTCTCCGTCGGGGTCGCTGGAGCGCGATGCGTCAAATTGCAGCACGTCGCCGGGACGGGCCTTTTCATGTCGGCATTTCAGCGAACGGTCTTTGCCGACGGCGGCTGTCGGATGATGGTTGACGGCGGAATAGTCGTCCGTCGTGGTCCACGCCATGCGGGCCGCGAAGTCGTTCCAAATGTGTGCCTGCCATTTCCGGATGGCATCGCCGCCTTCCGGCGCAGTTCCGTACATATAATACGGGTCATATTGGGTCTCGTCTTTCCCGCTGCGCCGGATGAAGTCCATGCCCCGGATGTTTGCGGCCTTTTGCGTATCAAAACGGCCTCCCCATCCGCCGTAGTCCACGTGTTCCGGCATGTTCAATCCATTGGCGAGGAGGTAGAGGAAAGACGGTGAATCGCCTTCCGTGGCCCATTTGCGGTCGGGATAGCAGGCACCGAAGGGAAGCTGGCTTTGGATGTTTTCCTTAATCCATTTATCGGAGGGGGACCAGCCATATACCGCCTTGTTGCGGATATAAGGTATGTCCGGATAGTTCTTGGCAATCCACGCCCCGGCATCGTCCTGCCCCAGCACGTCATAGATGCGGATTTTTTCCGTGAAGCGTTTCAACTCTTCCGGGCTTCTCGTGTGTGCCACTTTCCAAAGGGCCTGCGCCACGTTGTTCATGCCGCCCCATGCGGCAATCCACTCGGGACGTTTGTCACCCCGCTTGTCCACGGCGGCGATGATGAGTTCCGAGCCGGGAGAATCCTTTCCTTCTCCCACGCCGTCCATGTTGGACTTGCTTTGTCCGTTTTTGACGATGGAAGTGAGATAAGCGGCATCCGGAAAGCCGTCAGCATGTTTGTTCAAGCGGGGAATCACTTCGCAAAAGCGGTTCACGACATTTTTTATGGCTTCGACCCGGTCGGGATAGTCGCTCCACACCTGCGAGCTGATGATGCCTTCAAGGTCTATCGTGTTTGAGCAGAGCAGCAGGTGGATCATGGATTGCGTGTCGTCGGGGTCGGTGCCGCCGAGGTCGGTGGTGACAATCAGGCGTTGCTTGTCGGCTTCCTGGATGGGGGCGGCTTGGGTGTGCGGTGTCCCCAGGCAAGTCAATACGGCCAGCAAAAGTGTGTCGCGCAGCCTTGCCGCTCCATTACGTCTCGTTTTTCTATTCATGGGCGTTTGTTTGTCTTTGTATTCTTAATGCGATCATGGGTTTTCCGGGCAAATCGACCAGGGCCGTTCCGCTGAACGTGCCTCCCAGCGGGGTGACGGTCATGTTCCAGGCGTCAATCACGTCTATCCGGTAGTCCTTTCCTTTTGGCAGGTGGATGAGTTGTTGGCAGGCTTGGTCGAAACCGAAATAAAGAAGATAGAAGTCTTCACCATGGGAGACTGCCGGGTAGTTCATCCAGCTCGTGAGGGACGGCGCAGGGCGCAAATATCCCGGTGCGTCCTCAATCAGTTGGCGCAGGAAGGCGATGCGTGTGTGGCTTTGGCCGTGGAGGGTTCCGCCTTTCGACCACCAAAGCACGTCGTCGGATTCAAACGGTGACTTTCGGGGCACTTCGATGATATAGGTTTCACCGTGTCCCACGTAGGCTCCGTTGGTGATACCTGTCCAGAACTTGTGGACCATTTCTCGGGCCGTCAGGTTGCCCCATGTCCAAGGCACGTTGCCTTCGTAGCGGCATTCGTCGAATATGACGGGTTTCCGGTATTGCGCCCTTAGCTTCTTCCCGTTTTCCGTGTTGGGGCTTTGGATGCAGACATGGGTGATGTGCGGGTTGTTGTGGTCGAACAGCCGCACGGCGTTATGGATTCCTTTCAGATGGCCGTAAGGATCTTCCGACGCGAATTTTTCCAGATAGTGTGTCCAGTCTTCGTCCGCCTTGTTTTTCATGTAGTCGAATTCGTTGGCCATGCTCCACCACACGTTCTTGAAAGCGGCCAGGCGGGCGACGAGGTAGCTGATGTATCGGTCGTCGGCCTCGCGCCCCATGTCGGAGAATCCCCATCGGTCGTAAGGATGAAAGACGATGAGGTCGGCTTCTATGCCCAGGCTGTCCAATGTGGCGATTTGCCGTTCGATGTGCCGGAAATAGGCCGGGTTGAAACGGGCGAAGTCCCAGGCCTTCGGTGCTTGCCCTTCGAAGGGATAAAGTGGCGGCTCGTTCTTGTTCCAATCGTAGTGTTTCGGGAAAATGCAGAAGCGGATTTTGTTGAAGTAACCTTCTGACAGGGTCTGCAGGGTTTGCCGGATGAGGCTTTCGGGCTGGTGTACCCAAGCGTAGCAGGTGGTGCCGAAGGGATGATAGGGCGTTCCGTCGGCATATCTGAAAAAGGTGGTGTCTGCCACGGTGACGGGGCCATGATTGCCAGCCCGTGCGGGCGTGCAGTTGAACTGTCCTTTCTTGCGGTTGAGCTTGCGGACGTTGCTGGTGGTCTGGTAGGTCCACTTGCCTTCCTTTTCGGGCATGAACCGAATCTTATACGTGTCGTTTCCGTCATAGAATCCCATGACTTCCACGGTGTCGTCTTCATGGAAAAACCGTGCGGACAGCTGCACGTCACAGAAAGGGTTGCCTTGAACTTCGGCCGACAGGCTCAGTTCGAAGATGCGCCATTTCTCAATATCTTTTGCGGCGGTTTGCCATGTGCTTGCGATGAATAGCAGGATAAACCAGGCGACTTGGTGACCGTAATACCGTCTTTTTTCGATTTTTTTTTGTTTCATGACTTGTTTATTTAAAGTTAATGTCACAAATTTACATCCATATTCGAGCAAATAATGAAACTTTTCTTGATAAAACATAATGGATTCCGAGATTTTAAAGAGTTTTAACGAGACACGGGAGGAGTTTATGCCATACGGCTTTACCCTTGAACGGTGGACACCCTGCCTGATGCCCAGGCAAGACCGTCATAACGAGGTGGAGATAAACTATTTGTCGGAAGGTAGCCTGACTTATCTGTTCCATGGCAAAAGGGAAACCGTGCCTGCTGGGCGGTTGACACTGTTTTGGGGCTTGGTGCCCCACCGGATTGTAGATTTTGAAGGAAACGTTCCTTATTATGTGGGCACCATTCCTTTTTCCTTGTTTTTGTCGTGGAACCTTCCGGACTCTTTTGTGGCGCGGGTGCTGAAGGGAGAGATGTTGAGGGAATCGGACGGAGCGTTTGCCGTCTTGGATGAGTTTGTATGGCGGGTATGGTTGGAGGATGCGCGGCAGGGGAAAAACCAGGAGGTGGCATTGTCGGAGTTGAAAGCCCGTTTGTGGCGGATGGCTACCCGTTGGTCCGTGTCAGAACAGAAGGTGGCCATGAGGGGCGGTGAAGCGAGCGTCGTGGAACGGATGGCCATTTATATAGCCCAAAACTATGCCCGCCCTTTGAAGATTGCGGACATAGGCAAGGCGGTGGGCCTGCATCCCGACTATGCCAATCATTTATTCAAGAAGTCTTTCAAATGCACATTGAGCGATTATGTCATGGAGGAGAGGATTGCGCGGGCGCAACGCGATTTGTTGTCTTCCCAAATGGGGATTACGGAAATTGCATTCAATTGTGGCTTCAATTCCATCAGCCGGTTTAATGCGGCATTCTTGAAAATTTGCGGGTGTACGCCGCGGGAGTTCAGAAAGCATGGTGGCAGGTAAGACTTTTATAGAAGCTGTTTTGAATTTCTCGTGCGATGATTTGGGATGAGTTTTCGAGTCGGTTAGCTTCCGTGATGAGGAAGATAGCGGGCTATCTGACGAAGAACAGAAGCAAAAAGGGCCGGAGAAACGCTCAAAGTACACACGACAAGTACATCAGGCGAGGAAAACTTTTTGTAGAATTTCAAAACAGTTTCTTATGGCGGCAGGATGTTTTTCTGGTTTCGGGAAGAAGAGGGCGGCAAGAATCCGCGAGACCGTTCCTGCCGTCCCCTTGAGGCATTATGCGTGTGTTTGCATTCCTATTTCCATGTCATCCAATCCAGTTCCACGCTTGTTCCTGACACGAGCGACACAGAGAGGTCGTGCACTCCCGTGGCAGAAACTGGAGCGTGGTCTTTCACGAGCACCCATTCCTTGCTTGGGGGAAGTTTCATGGTGAAAGGTTGCAGGCCGGAAAGGGCAATCCGTAGGTGTCCTCCGGAGGGTGCTTTGACCTTTACGGTGACTTCCTGTGCGGCTTTCGTCCCAAAGTCCACGTTGTTGTACCGTATGGTGGCGTCTTTGCTGTCTAGGATGGTTTTCCATCCCTCGAATTTGTTGTCTTCATTGAGGAACGCGATGGAGGCTCCTGGCGTGATGTCGCTGTAACGGTCTATTTGGATTTGGCTCCGTGCATCGGTCAGTCCCACTCCGCGCAAGGTGGGGCGTACGAGCTGGATGGTGCCGTCGGCATTGAAGAAGAGGGAATCGATGCGTGTGGAACGGCGTTTGTCGAATTCCGGCGAATAGTCGTTGTGGTGATAGAACAAATACCACTGCCCTTTGTATTCCACGATGGAATGGTGGTTGGTCCAGCATCCTGTGGGCGATTGTTCCATGATTTTGCCTTTGAACGTGTATGGCCCCATCGGGTTGTCGCTCATGGCGTAGGCCAAGGTTTCCGTTTTGTCTTCCACCCACGGGAAGGTGAGGTAGTATTTCCCGTTGCGTTCGAAAGCGAAAGGCCCTTCCTTGAATCCTTCCGGAAGCCCTTCCACGGTTTGCGGTTCCGAGTCCAGCTCCGTCATGTTGTCCTTCAGGCGGGCCATGCGGAGCCCTCCGCCTCCCCAAAAGAGGTAGGCTTTGTTGTCTTTGTCCAAAAGGACGCACGGGTCGATGCCGTTCACGCCTTCTATGGGTTGGTCCAGAGGAGTGAATGGGCCTTCGGGATGTTTGCTTGTAGCTACTCCAATGGCAAACCCGCGGCGGCCTTCGCCGTTGGGAGCATCGGGGAAATAGAAATAATAGGTGCCGTCCTTATACACGCAATCGGGCGCCCACATGGAATAGCCGTCGGGCTTTCCCCATGGCACGTCCTTTTGGTCCAAAATCACACCGTGGTCAGTCCAATCCGTCAGGTTCTCGGACGAGAATACATGGTAGTCGGCCATGCAGAACCATTCTTTCAGCCGGTCAACGGGGCTTGGAATGTCATGCGAAGGGTAGAGATAGACTTTGCCCTTGAACACGCGCGCCGTGGGGTCGGCCGTGAATTGGTCGTGGATAATGGGGTTTTGGGCTTGGACGAAGCCTTGTGCCGTCAATCCGAAGGCCAAGGCCAATAAACAAGATCTTTTCATGGGCATATGTTTTTTAAAGATTCTTCATGTTTTGTTTCCGTAAATCATAAGAGTTCCACTTCCAAGCGGTTTTGTGAGGGCGTGTCCGAACTGTTCCCATAATGGATTTCGTATTTGCCCGGCATGATGCGCATGGTGTTTGTGGACGGGTCGAAGAACTCGAACGCTTCCGGTTTCAGTTCGATGGACACGTCGCGGCCTTCTCCGGCTTTCAGTTCCACGCGCCGGAAACCGCGCAGGCTTTTCTGCGGGCCATCGGTGTCGCCTGTTTTATGGATATATACCTGCAGCACTTCTGCCCCGTCGCGTTTTCCCGTGTTCTCCACACGTGCCGTGAAGGTCACGCTCGTGCCTGTTTTCACGGAAGTGTTGTCAAGTTTTCCGTTGGAGATGCCAAACGTGGTGTAGCTCAGGCCAAATCCGAAGGGGAATAACGGTGCTTCTTTCAAGTAGCGGTAGGTGCGTCCCTTCATGCTGTAGTCGTTGAAGTCGGGAAGCTGTGCCGTGTTTTTGTAGAACGTCACCGGAAGTTTGCCTCCGGGATTGTAATCGCCAAAGAGCACGTCGGCCACGGCCAGTCCTCCCGCTTGCCCCGGATACCAGGCTTGCAGGATGGCATCGCACGATTCCAATTCCGGTGTCAGGGCCATGGCCGAGCCTGAGCAGTTGACAAACACGACTTTCTTTCCGGCCTTCTTCAGCGTTTGCAGGATGTCGCGCTGCACCTGCGGCAATTCTATCGAAGTGCGGTCGCCGCCGGCAAATCCGGCCAGGTTGATGTGGTTCATTTCTTCTCCTTCCAAAGCAGGCGAGATGCCCCCCACGAAGATGACAGTTTCGGCGTCTTTCACTTTCTCGACAACGGTTTCGGGCGGGATTTGGCGGTAAATGCCCAAGTCGAATTTCAGCACGGCCTCATTTTCTTTCTGGATGTATTCTATTTTGATGTCGTATGCTTTCCCGGCTACCGCTTCCAGTGCATATTCCCGTTTTTGCATGCCACGCCTGTTCCTGCAGTCAATGACTTTTTTCCTGTTGACATATACGCGGAAGCCGTCGTCGCCTTCGATGGTCAGGTGGTACGTGGCGGTTTCCTTGGGGCGGAATGTGCCTTCATACCTGGCCGTGAAGTGTTCCAATCCGACTCCGGGGGCAAACACGGTGTTTCCTCCGTTGTTCATGTCGATAGGGGTGGGAAGTTCTTGGGTGGCGGCCACTTTCCCTTTCATTTCCATGTTGTTCCAATACGTTCCTTTCATGCCGGGGCGGCCTTCGTGGGTGAGTTCGTCAAAGTGGGACTCCAGCATCTTGTTTTCCAGCAGTCCGCAGCCTTCTTCGTAAATGATGTCCCCCGCTTTTTGCCGGATGCCGTCCAATACCGTGTAGGTGTGCGAGGGTCTTCCTGCATAATTTCCCCATTGCATGACTGGGTTGGCCGCATTGGGTCCCACGACCGCGATGCGTCCGTTTTCCTTGGACAAGGGCAGCACTCCGTTGTTGTGCAGCAACACCATCGACATGCGCGCGGCATCCAAAGCCAGGCGGCGATGGGTTTCGCAGTCCACGGTGTCGATGCTGATGCGGCTCCAAGGCACGATGGAGTCCGGGTCCATTTCCCCGAGGGCGAAGCGGGCTTCCAGGATGCGTCGCAGGCTCGTGTCGATGCGTTGTTCCGTGATCAGTCCTTTTTTTACGGCTTTGTCCAATTGCCTGTAATCGCCTCCCCATCCGCATTCCAGGTCTGTGCCGCTGCTGACGGCTGCCGCGCTCGCTGTCGCCGCGTCGGGATGGGTCTCATGGTGTCCTTTGTGGTAAAAGTCGCTGATGGCCCCGCAGTCGCTCACCACCAGGTATTTGAATCCCCATTCATCCCGCAGGATTTGTTGCAGCAGGTGGTTGCTGCCACAGCACGGTTCTCCCTCGAAACGTTGGTAAGCACACATGACTTCTTTCACGTCCGCCTCTTGCACGAGGGCCTTGAATGCGGGCAGGTAGGTTTCCCAAAGGTCGCGCGGGTCGAGGTTTTCAATGTTGAAACTGTGGCGCAGGGCTTCCGGCCCGCTATGCACGGCGAAATGTTTCGCACAGGCATGGAGCTTGTCGTATTTCGCGTCTTCCGGGCCTTGCAGTCCTTTTACCACGGCCACGCCCATGCACGAAGTCAGATAGGGGTCTTCGCCCCATGTTTCCTGTCCGCGTCCCCAACGCGGGTCGCGGAAGATGTTCACGTTTGGGGTCCAAAATGTCAGGCCTTCATATCCCCGCCCGTAATGTCCTTGCCGTCGTGCCTCGTGGAATTTTGCCCGGGCTTCGTCGCTTATGGTGCTGTAAATATGCTCCACCGTTTCGACGTCGAACGAGGAAGCCATCCCCATCGTGATGGGATAAACCGTGGCAAGCCCGTTGCGTGCCACTCCGTGCAAGGCTTCGTTCCACCAACTGTAGGGCTTGATGTCCAGCCGTTCCACGGCAGGAGAAGAATTTTCCATCAATGAGATTTTCTCTTTCAGCGTGAGTCGTTTCAACAAATCTGCAGCTCGCTCTTTGGGGGATAGGTTCGGATTCCGGTACGGTTCTGTTTGTGCGTATGTTTCCGTTGCCAGTGTCATTCCAAAGAGGAATATGGCGATTGTGGTTTTTTTCATATCGTGAGGTGTTTTTTTAAAAAAGATTATTGTTGCAAATATACGTTTGATTTAGGATTGTTTCTGTCGTTTTTTGAGAGAATATGGGCGGATTTGGCATAATTAACGTGTGTTAACTCGGCGTGGATGGCTGCGGTGGCATTATCAAGCTTTCCAAACGAAGATATACTGACTTTGCAAAGTAAGATAACTGAAATGGGCATAGAAGATATCTTACTTGGCCAAGTAAGTACTACTTCGTTCGCAAGGCCGGTTTAATTGGCCAATTGCGGACATTCATGTTTTTTGTTGTCCTGAAAGCGAAAATGAGGTGGATTATTTGTGCGAATTGTGCCGGGAACCGGATTTTTTGTGTAAGTTTGCATATTATATATAAAGGTAAGAAAGCATGAATCCTATATTTATTGCCGGCCCGTGCGTGATAGAGTCCGCCGCCTTGTTGGACGAAGTGGCGGCCGAACTTGTGCGGATAAGGCAAAAACTCGGCATAGAGATTATCTTCAAGGCTTCTTTTGACAAGGCCAACCGCACGTCGGTGCATTCCTTCCGCGGTCCGGGGTTGGAGAAAGGGCTGGCGATGTTGCAGGACGTGAAGGAGAAGTATGGCCTGAAGCTGTTGACGGACATCCATGAGAGTTTCCAGGCCGCGCCTGCGGGCGAGGTGGTGGATGTCCTTCAAATACCGGCATTCCTTTGCCGTCAGACCGACTTGCTGGTGGCGGCAGCCCGGACAGGACGAGTGGTGAACATCAAGAAGGCGCAGTTCCTTTCGGGGATTGACATGCAATATCCCGTGGAGAAAGCCCGCGAGGCCGGGGCGCAGGAAGTGTGGCTCACGGAACGGGGCAACATGTATGGTTACAACAATCTTGTGGTGGACTTCCGCAACATTCCCGACATGAAGGCTTTTACTCCACGTGTGGTGATGGACTGTACCCATTGTGTGCAACGTCCAGGTGCTGCCGGCGGGAAGACCGGGGGCAACCGTGAGTTCATCCCTGCCATGGCTTTGGCCGCCAAGGCTTTTGGTGCGACGGGGTATTTCTTCGAGACGCATCCCGACCCGGACAAGGCATTGAGCGACGGGCCGAACATGCTTCGGCTTGAAGATTTGGAAACCGTGATAACTTCTTTGCTATGAGTGAGGCGAGAGACATAGCTGTCAAATGTTTCCAGGACGAGGCGCAGGCGGTCTTGGGCTTGATTCCCCAGTTGGACGGGAATTTCGACGCGGCGGTGGACTTGATGTTCCGTTGCACGGGAAAGGTGATTATCACAGGAGTGGGGAAGAGCGGCCATATCGGGGCGAAGATGGCGGCCACGTTGTCGAGCACGGGCACACCGGCTTTTTTCATCAATCCGCTCGATGTGTTCCATGGAGATTTGGGGGTGATGACGAAAGAGGATGTGGTGATTGCCATTTCGCATTCCGGCCAGACGGACGAGCTTTTGCGTTTCATCCCTTATTTGTTGGAACATAAGATACCACTTATCGGCATCTCCGGCAATCCGAATTCCCTCTTGGCCAAATATTCCACATGTCATCTGAATGTGAAGGTGAGCCATGAAGCTTGTCCGCTGAACCTGGCACCGACATCGTCCACCACGGCGGCGTTGGCCATGGGCGACGCGCTGGCCTGCGCGCTTATCGAGATGCGCCATTTCCAGGCCAAAGACTTTGCACAGTTCCATCCGGGCGGTACATTGGGCAAGCGGTTGCTGACTACTGCCCGTGACGTGATGCGTAGCAACGACCTCCCCGTGATTCCGCCCGACATGAAGTTGGGTGAGGCCATTATCCATGTGAGCAAAGGCAAATTGGGGTTGTGCGTGGCGGAGACGGACGGGAAAGTCGTGGGACTGATTACCGATGGCGATGTGCGCCGGGCGATGGAGAGTTTGCAGGACAAGTTTTTCAACGTGCCGGTGAGCCAGGTGATGACCCGTACACCGAAATGTGTGTCGCCCGACACGAAAATCAACCAGATTCAGGCCATCATGCACAACAATAAGATTCATACGGTGCTGGTGGTGGATGGCGAGCACCATCTGCTGGGTGTTGTGGATCACTTCAGCTGCATGTTTTGAGCAGACACAGAGGACGGGGTAGTGGAATGGTGAAGAAAGAAAGGTTCTTGTTGTGTTTGTTGTGTTGGCTCATGCAATGGATGGTGCGTGGCCAGACGGTGCGGAGCGACTCTTTGATGATGGCCGATTTGGCAGCCAATGGGGTACAGTTTGCTGCGAATAACAGGGCAAGGTTGTTGCCGAGCGGTGCGGAAAAGTTTGAGGACATGTTTGCCGATATTGCTGCGGCGAAACGCTACGTGTATCTTGAATATTTCAATTTTCGCAACGACTCCATAGGCCGTGCCTTGTTCACGTTGTTGGACAAGAAGGCGCGCGAAGGGGTGAAGGTACGGGTCATTTACGATGACTTCGGCAACGTGAGCAACGACCGCCCGTTGCGGAAACGCCATTTGCGCCAGTTGAAAAGCCGCCATATCGACGTGGAGGTGTTCGACCCCATCGTGTTTCCTTATTTAAATCATGCCTGGCATCGTGACCACCGCAAGATTGTGGTCATCGATGACAAGATTGTCTATACAGGGGGCATGAACGTGGCTGATTACTACATTCACGGGAAACCGGAAATAGGCCAATGGCGCGACATGCACGTAAGGCTGGAAGGGGATGTTGTGCCCATTTACCGCAATATCTTTTGCGCCATGTGGGAGCGATGCACTGGCGAACGGATTGACGTGACGGAATATTTCGCCTTGGATTCCACCGTGGTGCGGTCGCCTTTTGAGCCTGTGCCCGTAAGGACAGATACTTTGCCAGGCGGCTTTTGTGTCGGGGTGGCCAACCGGGAACCGCATACAAGTCCTACTGTCATTCGGAAAGCATATATCGATGCGTTGGACAACGCGCAGCATTGTGTACAAATCGTGAATCCCTATTTTACTTTGGTGCCTAGCGTGAAGCGGGCTTTGTACCGCGCCTTGGAGCGAGGGGTCAAGGTAGAAATCATGTTGTCCACAAAGTGCGATGTGGGCGTGTCTCCAGATGTGGCGGCCTATCATGCCAAGCGGCTGATGGAGCGCGGGGCGGACATCTATTATTATGAGGATGGTTTCCATCACACCAAAATCATGATGGTGGACAGCTTGTTCTGCACCGTGGGGTCGGCCAACCTGAACAGCCGCAGCCTGCGCTACGATTATGAAGTGAACGCTTTCATCATGGATCCGGCCACGACCCATGCCCTGCAAACGATATTCGAGGCCGACAAGCGGCATTCCACCTTGCTTACACCACAAAACTGGAAAGAGCGGCGTTCATTCGGGCGACGTTTCATGGGCTGGTTCTATCGCATGCTTGTCCCGCTGATATAGAACTACGCATTTGTCGGATGAACCAATTGTTTTCCCGCAGGTGTTACAGTACGCTTGTATGCGTCCGAAGAGATATGGCTTTTCTTTGTAAATCAGTGATAATTACTCGAATATATTTGTTATCTTTGCATTGAGCAAAAATACTTAGTCCACTGAGTAAAATGTAACGATATGTATAAGCGATCGGAATATCAGGTGATTACGGATAGGATGAAAGAGCCACGGAATTTCATCCAAGTGGTGATGGGTGCCCGTCAGATAGGCAAATCCACTGTGGTCAAGCAAGTGCTTCAGGATTTGGATATGCCTTATCAGTTCTTTTCTGCTGACAATGTTCCGGCCACAAATAGTGCTTGGATTTCCGATTGCTGGGCGGCTGTGCGCAGCTTGAAGGCAAGTCGGGGATGGGAAAGCGTCATCCTTGTGATTGACGAGATACAGAAGATAGCCAACTGGAGCGAGGTGGTGAAAAAGGAATGGGACGATGATACATTCCACGACCGTAATATCAAAGTCTTGCTTTTGGGGAGCAGTCGTGTGTTATTGGAAAAAGGTTTGTCTGAATCTCTTGCTGGACGGTTTGAGGAAATACGCATGAGCCATTGGAACTATCTGGAAATGAAGGAGTGCTTCGGTTTCTCGCTCGACCAATATATGTTCTATGGAGGCTATCCCGGTGCGGCTACTTTAATTGGCGATGAAGACCGTTTCAGCCAATACATCCAGTCGGCTATCATCGAGGCAACCATTAATAAAGACATTCTGATGGATACGCCGATAAGTAAGCCTGCCTTGCTTCGTCAGACCTTTGAGCTGGGAGCAGCCTATTCGGGCGAATTGCTTTCGTTGAACAAAATGTTAGGTTCGCTTCGAGATGCTGGGAACACAGTAACATTGGCGGGTTACATCAATCTGTTGGACGAAAGCGGATTGCTTTGCGGGCTTCAGAAATTTAGCGTGGATATGGCAAGGCGGCGTGCTAGTATTCCTAAGTTGCAGGTATATAACAATGCCTTGAAGATGGTGTATAGCCCGTTGACTTTTGAACAAGCCATTCTCAACCGCAAGGCATGGGGACGAATCTTTGAATCAGGTATCGGTGCCTATTTGGTAAGCCAAGCCTTCGTGCATCGTTTTGAAGTATTATATTGGCGTGAGCGGGATGATGAAGTTGATTTCGTTTTGCGTAAGAAAGGTTCGGTGGTAGCCATTGAGGTGAAAAGCAATGCGGAAAAACGGACGGACGGGTTGGATAAGTTTCGTAAACTTTTCAATCTGCAAGCTGCATTTATTGTGGGAGACGGTGGCATCAGTGCGGAGGATTTTCTTTCAATGGATGTGAGGAAGCTCTTTTGAGGAAGTTGAGTCTTCAAGTCAATGAATTAAGAATAATAAAAAGGAATAACTATGGGTACATTAAGTTTCATAAAAGTAAAATCATTGTTCATCCTAACTTTAATACAAAGAGACGATGGACAAAAGAAACAAACTTTGGAGACGCCAACAAATGGCGCGTGTGTTTAAGGCTCGTATGATTCTTTATGCCGCTTACGAGCATCCTATTATTTATGAGGATGGAAGTGTGAATAATCATCCGCATTGGTTCGAGTTGGCAAAGGAAAAATGGGCAAAGGTTTATCAGTCTACAGGTACTCCTTGTAGCTGCTGGATGTGCAGAGGAGAGGAGTATAACCGAAGGGAATACAAGAAAGAAACTTTGCGCATTATTCGGGAATCAATGGAGTAAAAACAGAGGGCCGTTCTTTGCCAGTTTAAGCAAAGAATGGCTTCTTTGTGTGTTTTAGAGGGATGTGTTATGACACATAAGCTTCTCCGCCAACGGCGCATAATACTCCCGTACTTCTTCCGCCGTAGGTGTATGCCCACCGGGAAAATGATAGGCGTGCGTATAGTGTTGCAGG
>CALULT010000019.1 GCA_944321565.1 uncultured Paraprevotella sp.
CATTGTTTCATGGCACAAAAATATAATTTTTATGGGATTATAGGAAGGAACGCAACCGGATTTTCGGACTGACCCGTCGAAGTTGGTGCTTCCTCTGTTTACCAAAGGAAGCACCAAGCATTTAAAACATGCCCTTACGACTTGTTTCAAGGCCTTTTCGTGAATGGTGCCTTAGGGCGTGAAGCTTGCGGGCGCATGTTCCTCACCGCATTCGGCCGGTCGAAGATTTGCTTGACCTGGCGCATCGTCAGGACTTCCTTGAACTTGTCGTAATAGTCCTTCTGCACCTCTAAACGCTTTTCTTGGGCGGCAAAACGCGCCTTAATCTGCTCGTCTATGGCAGCATCGGTCTGTTCGCCTTTTGGCTCCCCGGGCTTTTGCTGCACCCGGCATTCCGCCAACTTCTGCATATATTCCTGATAAAGCGGAATGAATTTGGCCGACACTTCGTCATCCAACATCAGTCTTCCCGCCATCCGCTTGGCCATCATTTCCGGATTCCATCTTCCACGCGGTGCATTTCCGGCATTCTGCGCCGACAAAGAGCCTCCGGCCAACAAGGCAAAACAAACGGCCATCACTAATTTTTTCATAATCAAATCTTTTTAATTGAACTGTCTTTTATCGTTTCACTGAAAATAAGACCTTTCATGTCGCAAAAGGTTTACCGTGCCGATTACGCAGGCAGCTGAATATAACATTCTTTAAGGACTGGCTTCGTTCTAAAGCGGGACATGGATGACCGTAATCTGACATTCTGGTGCACACTTCGTTTCAGTATTACGATGAAAGTTTCAGGCTCTGAAACTGGGTGTTCCAAGGCTTGGAACTGGGTGTTTCAGGCTCTGAAACTGGGTGTTCCAGGCTCTGAAACTTTTCACCACAGGGACAGTATGCAAATTGCAGCATAAATACAAGCATGACACGCCACTACCGCACTTGGGCAGCTGACGGATAATGAGAAGCTGGAGGATTACGCGCGGACATAAAAAACAAAAATGAGGCCGGAGAAAAGAATCCCTGGCCCCACTTCCTGCTTTTCGCTATAACCTCTACTTCAGTATTTTCTCAGACGCGACTCCGTTCCGCCCTTTTACTTTCACGACATAAAGCCCGTCCGGATAGTTCCTCATGTCCAATGTGCTGTGACCTCCGGCTTTCCCGACATACATCAGCATGCCATTGCCCGAATAAACAGCCACCTCGTATGCATCATCATCGCAAACCACTTGCAACCATCCAGATTGGTCAAGATGAATGTCGCAAGAAAGTCGCCCAAAGACTGGCTTGACAGACGTTTCCGGGCCTGTTCCTTCCGGAACCAAATTGCTGTTGGTAAACAACATGCGGTCGAGTTTCGCCCCATCCTCACGGTAACCGACGGTGAACGTATGCTCGCCTGCCTCAAGCTGGTAGGTCTGTCCGCTCTTGTTCCACTGCCATGTCGAAGTGTTGGGAATACTGTTCCATTGCGAGAAATCCCCGTCGTCCATCTTGAACCAGAACGAGTCATCGTTCGGGGTCGGGCACAGTGCCCGTATCCAAAAACTGTATTCACCGCTTTCGGCCACGGTAAAGGTATAGACGGCCAATCCTGTCTTGTCCGGCGCAGAGTTACTGCTGTTCAACCCGCTTCTCGCTGTAATGTACTTGCTACCGGAAGCACGGCTGTCCGTCAGGACATTCCACGACGAGCCAAGTTCTCCTTCTTCGGCCTCAAGCCAAACCTCGGAGCGTGCGATGAGAGTGACATTCAAACCATCCGCATACGTGTTTCCATCCACATCCGTCAACACCAAAGACACCCAATGGCTGCCCTACGAAAGTTCCGCCTCGGCCGTTTGCCCTTCTGCGATGGTATCACCGTCTTCTATCCATACATAGCGCACAATCTTTTCTTCCGGGTCGCAGCTTGCCGTGGCATCAAAGGTCACCAAACCATAACCGGATGCCGCGTCAACATAGGCTTCCATATCCGGTCCCGCGTCCGCAGTTTTCCCTATCTGGAACACTTGGAAAGCGCACAACGCGCCAGCCGCGTCAGACTGCGGCACGAGCCGCAAGGCTACAAGTTCGTCATAGGCCGACATACCCTTGAAATCCACCGGCACACGTTTTTCCGTTTCCCCAGGATTGAACACGATTTCGCCAAGTCCCGTTTCAAAGTCTTCCCCCTCGCGGGAATCGCCTGCCGTTGCTGTCAATCGGAAAGACAACGGCGCATCCCATGCTTTCGTAAGGCGGATGACGACTTCAGCCTGTCCGTCACGTCTCACCCGTGCCATATAGGCATCAAAATATGCCTGTACGCATTGGCTTGCCTCATCCATCTCCGCCCCTGCCGGCGAGGGGCCATATACGGCATAGGCACCCAGGTCCACCCCGCCATAACCATATGCTTTGGCCACGCTGTTGTCACGGAGCGTGAAATCCTCCTGCCCGATAGTCAGGCTCGTAAAATCAGGAGAGTCGGACAAATTGCCCTCCCCGCCCAAAAGTTCCTCAAAGTCCGCCAATGAAAGATTGGAATACCCTTGGCGGATGGGGCGACGGTTGCCACGGCTATAAACGATGTTGTCGAGGAACACGTGCGGTCCCGAAGCCTTCGCACTGTCCGAGAAATTTATGGCATAGCCATCACACTCATAAACAATGTTGTTGCGCAACTGGTCGCGATGGGATTTGTGAATCAGGAAACCTGTCGTGCACCGATAGGCAATGTTGTTAATCCATTAGGCGTCGAAGGTCCATCCCGTTCCTTCATACTGCGCCGTCTGGAAGGCAATGCCGTCCACGTTCGCCCCGATGTTCTCCATCACGATATTTCCCGCGCAGCGCGATTCGTTGAAGATGAAATCTCTGCTGTTTTCGGCAAAGTTCCTCAACAGGACATTCCGGCTCCCGTCGCGGTCCATCCAAATGCAAGTCCGTGTTCCGGTGAAATAATTGGATGCGATGACATTGTTTCCGTCTGACATGTCCTGCACGTCGATGCAGCGCGAATGGAGATATTCCCCTCCCCATGAGCGTTTCTTCCCCGAAAAGCGTTCAAACGTGTTATTTGCTAATAGATTATACTCGCAATCTTGGCTGTTGAGCGCAATGCCATCCCCCACGATGTCGGCAAAATAATTGTTCACCACCGCATTCACCTGCGCGTTTCCCATCCAAATCACCGCATTCCCGTTCCATTGCGGTGCCACGTCTGCGTTGCCCAATTGTTCGAAACGGCAATTCGTCACCACGCAATGGGTCGCCCTGTCCAGATTCACCGCACACAGGCTGTACTTGAAATCACGAAACGAGAAGCCGTCAAGCCAAATATAGCTCTTCCCTGAGAAATTCAGCACGGAAGTGAAACTACCCGGAGCAGTATCCGGATGCCGCAATACGACTTCCCCCGTGCCCGGCTCGGGCATAAACACCAAATACCTTCCTTCCGCTCCTGAGTTCCTGAGTTGCAAGTCCGACACCATATAAGTCCCGCCTGCCACATAAACCGTGTCGCCCGCTCCGGCAACATTTGCTGCGGATTGCAAGGAACCGAAAGGAGACTCTTCGCTGCCATTTCCGCTTCCGTCCGTCCCTGCCGACACATGATATACCTTCCCATCCGCTATTTGTGGCAAACAAACGGCCATTATAATCCATAACCACCGCCCATACACTTTACTGATGTTTTTCATTTTTACGTCATCTTTTGATGTGAACTTGGCAAAGGTAGAAAAAAAATGTTTGCCCGCACAAACTATTCAGATACATTTTTCCTTTCCTTTTTCAGCAAATCGCGGATTTCCGTAAGCAACTGTATGTCGGCAGGAGGAGCCGGCGGTGTTTTAGGCTCTTCTTTCTTTTTCCGGTTCAACGCATTCACGCCCTTCACCAACAAAAAGACAGCCGCGGCGATGATGATAAAATCCAACGTGACTTGGAGGAAATTCCCGTAGTTCAATGTCACGGCCGGAACCACTTCTACCCCGCCCTCCATCACTGCATCTTTCAACGTGAGTTTCAAATCCGAGAAATTCACTCCTCCGACGATTAACCCGATGGGCGGCATGATGATGTCAGCCACGACGGAGGACACAATTTTGCCAAACGCGCCGCCGATGATGACACCCACTGCCATGTCCACTACATTGCCACGCATGGCAAACTGCCTGAATTCTTGCAATACCTTCTTCATAACGCTCTTTTCATTTGATTACCCATGAAAAGGCAAGTTAGGAAAAAAACGCTTAACGGGCAAATTCCAAAGACAAAAACTCATGCTTTTCAAAAGAAGATACCCTTTTTCCTTATGCATCATCGGCCCAACCACCCATTGCGGATATGCACATTATGAAAAATCCGCTTTCCCAACCGCAACAACCCATCAATATTCCAACAATTCCATTTTCACCTTTCCATTATACCCCACACAAATGCCTACCATATAACAGCTGGCATCATCGGGTATGCACACCGTGGCTTTGAAATGGCATCCGGCTTTGTCGGCATGTTCGAACTCCATGTTCGACAAGATTGCCTGGCTGAGGAAACCCGCAGGCACAATGCCAGCAAAACTCTTCTTGTTGTAATCATGCGAGAACAAGCAACTTTTTCCCTTATAGACACAAATGTGGATGACGTTGTCATAATACACATTCTCCACGGCTATGCCTTCGTCCGTGTAGTTCGTCTTACGGACTTTCAGACGCGACGGGTTGACATACACATAGCAATGGTAACGGTCTCCGCCATGGTACACCACCGTGTCCTTTTTCACCACTTCGTTATATGTCAGCGTGGCAGTTTGCTTATGGGTGAAATAAAGGGTGTCCGCAGGATTCTCCGAACGCACAAGTTCCACGATGTCCCCCGTGACGGAATGGAACTTAAAGAAATGCGCCCCTATCTTGTCTATAGGATAAGCCACCGTGTCCCCTCCGGCCATATAAAGCGTGTCTTGGCAAACAAAGAAACGCAAAGGGACATTGGTCGTGTCGGGATAGAAAATGCTGTCGCCTTTGGCATAAAACAACACCGTTTCGGTTTCTTTGTCTATCCAAATCCCTTGTAAGGAGCGTTTCGCTTCCTTATCTTCAGGAGGCAAACCGCCTTTCCTTTCCCCCGTGTGGTTTCCGCTTGACGTGCATCCATTGAACAAGGAAACCGCCGACAAGAAACTTACACTTATCAATATGGAGCCAAGTTTCATCACCGTCCGATGCAATGGTATTCAAATCCGGCCTCGCCAACCTCGCGCGCATCATACAAATTCCGCCCGTCAATAAGCAACGGATGGCGCATGGTCTTTTTCAACACGCCCCATGCCGGCATCCGGAATTCCTTCCATTCTGTCACAAGCAGCAAGGCATCGGCTTCCAACACCGCGTCATACATGTCACGGGCATAAGCCACAACGTCGCCCAACCGCCTGCGGCATTCTGCCATTGCTTCGGGGTCATAAACACGAATCGTACAGCCTGCCTTGAGCAGTTTGTCAATCAACACCAAAGCCGGTGCTTCGCGCATATCGTCGGTCTCCGGCTTGAAGGCCAAGCCCCACAGCGCGACTGTCTTTCCTGCCAATTCGCCTTTCCAAGCCCGGGACAATTTCTCAAACAGGATGGACTTCTGCCGTTCGTTCACGGCTTCCACCGCTTTCAGCACGGCCATGTCGTAACCATTCTGCTCCGCCGTCTTGATAAGGGCTTTTACGTCTTTCGGGAAACATGAACCTCCATATCCACAGCCAGCATAGAGGAACTTGCGCCCGATGCGGGTATCCGCGCCAATGCCGTTGCGCACCATGTTCACGTCCGCGCCCACCCGTTCGCACAAATTGGCAATATCGTTCATGAACGAAATGCGCGTGGCCAACATGGAGTTGGCCGCATATTTTGTCATCTCGGCCGAAGGGATATCCATGAAGATGACCCTGAAGTTATTAATAAGGAAAGGCTTGTAGAGTTTGGTCATTAAATCTTTCGCTTTCTCGGACTCCACACCCACCACGACGCGGTCGGGGCTCATGAAATCGTTGATGGCATTGCCCTCTTTCAGGAATTCCGGATTGGAAGCCACGTCGAAGTCCACGTCAAGCCCACGCTTGTCCAGCTCCTCCTGGATGGCAGAGCGCACTTTGCGCGCTGTCCCCACAGGCACCGTGCTTTTTGTAACAACCAATTTGTATTCAGACATGTTACGTCCAATTGTCCGAGCTACTTGCAGGACATACTTCAGGTCTGCGCTTCCATCTTCATCCGGCGGAGTCCCCACGGCGCTGAAGACGACTTCCACATCGCCCAATACGCTTTCCAGCGACGTAGTGAAATTCAACCGTCCCGCTTTTTGGTTCTTCAGCACCAATTCTTTCAAGCCTGGTTCATAGATGGGAATCTCCCCTCTTTTGAGCATCTCTATCTTTTTCTCATCCACATCCACACAGGCCACATTCACTCCTATCTCGGCAAAGCACGCACCTGTCACTAACCCTACGTAACCACTACCTACAATTGCTATGTTCATACATTCTTCGGTTATAAACACGGCAAAGGTAATAGAAAATTTGCACTTTTAACAAAATGCGGGGAAATAGTTGAAAACTTTTTCTGCAAACATGAACCTTGTCCGATGGAAAAAGCTTAATTTTGTAGTGTGAAAGAATTGGTAAAACATATCGAAATATTGCTGCTGGATAACGACTGTGTCGTTGTTCCGCAAATTGGGGGATTTGTAACGCGTAATGCTCCAGCCAAATACGTGGAAGAAGAAGGGCTTTTCCTCCCTCCCATCCGCACTGTGGGGTTCAACGAGCAGCTGAAAGCCGACGACGGACTGCTTACAGGATCCTACGTGACGGCATACCGGTGTAGCGAAGAGAAAGCCCGCAAAATGTTGGGCGAACAGATTCGCGACCTGCAACAGGAATTGTGGGAAAACGGGTCGTATGACTTGGGGAGCATTGGGATTTTGTCACTAGACGAAAACAACAATTTGGAATTTTCGCCTTGCCAGGCAGGAACCGTGTGTCCCGCTTATTACGGATTGGATGCACTTGAATTCCTTCCGTTGGAATGCCATGTGGCTGAAAGCGAAGAAGGAACAACCGATACGACCGTAGGAAAACAGGTCGTGCAGACGGAAGTTGAGCCAACTCCGCCTTCGGACAGTGAAATCACCATACGGGTGAAGAAATCATGGATTCAGAACGTGGCCGCCGTAGCCGCAGTCATCCTGTTGTTCTTCCTCGTCACTCCCGATGCGCAAAACACAGCACAGACGGAGGGCTTGAAGGCAGAATTTGCACAGCTGGTTTGGATGCCCGGAGTGCAAGAGACCTCTCCTCTTCCCATAATAAAAGAAGAGAATCCGAAAGTTCGCGCTTTGAATACTGCGGAAAAAACAGCCACAGGCAAAAAGACAGGCGACAAACCGGAGGAGCCAGAAAGCGGCATAAAAGAGCCTTCCGGTTTGTCGGGCTATTGCGTAGTCGTGGCCAGTGCCATATCCGAAAAAAATGCGGAAAGCTATGTGGAACGTCTACACAAAGAAGGATACAAAGAAGCGAGGGTTTATAAAAAAGGCCACATGGTCCGTGTCGTATTTGCCGGTTATGCAAGCAAAAAAGAAGCTCATGACAAATTGAGGGTCTTGAGCGACCAAGAGGAATTTGCCTCTGCCTGGGTTTACCACATCAAATAATCGCGAATGCAATGAAAAGAGTACGATGCCCCAAATGTGACCATTACATCACTTTCGATGAGACACGCTACACCGAAGGCCAATCCTTGGTGTTCGAATGCGATGAATGCCACAAACAATTTGCCATCCGGATTGGTACCTCCAAACTGAAAGCCACCCGCAAGGAAGAAGTGCTGGACGAAAATGAACATAAAGACGAATACGGAAGCATCGTGGTGGTGGAAAACGTGTTCCATTACAAACAAGTGCTGCCGTTGCGTTTGGGCGACAACGTGATAGGCCGCTATGTGAAAGGCACGTCCATCTCCCTGCCCATCGAAACCGTGGATCCCAGCGTGGACACCAAACATTGCACGATTAACGTCAAACGGGATAAAAAAGGCAAGTTGGTTTACACGCTTTGGGATGCCCCCAGCAACACCGGCACATTTTATATGAACAACATATTGTCCGACAACGACCGCATACGCCTTGAAGACGGAGCCATCATCACCATCGGGGCCACGACGTTGATTCTGCGGGCTGCACACGAAAGTTAAATTCTTTTTTATGCATACTGAATTCAGCAAGATGATCGCCTCTGCCCTTTCCGTTGCCGAAAGCCAGGTGGCGCATACGTTGGATTTGCTGGAAGATGGGGCCACCATCCCCTTCATCAGCCGCTATCGGAAAGAACGAACCGGCGGGCTGGATGAAGTGCAAATCGGCGAAATCAAGCAAAGATTTGACAAGCTTTCCGAAATGGGAAAACGGAAAGCCACGATTATCTCCACCATAGAATCACAAGGCAAACTGAGCACTGAGCTGAAACAGCGCATCGAGACGTGTTGGGATGCTACGGAGCTGGAGGACATCTATCTACCCTATAAGCCCAAAAGGCGCACACGGGCGGAAATAGCCCGCCAAAAAGGGTTGGAACCGCTCGCGCAAATCATCGCCCAACAAAAGGAAAACCGCATCCGGGAGGTTGCTGCCCGCTACGTGAACGGTCAAGTGAAAGACGCGGACGAAGCTTTGGCTGGGGCAACCGACATCCTTGCTGAGCGCATCAGCGAAGACGAACGGTCGCGGAATGCCGTCCGCCGTCAGTTCCGGCGTGATGCAGTCATCTCGGCCAAAGTGAACAAAGGCAAGGAGGAAGAAGGAGCCAAATATCGTGACTATTTCGGTTTCAGCGAACCTTTGAAGCGATGTTCTTCCCACCGCCTGTTGGCCATCAGGCGTGGCGAAGCCGAAGGCATATTGAAAGTAAGCATTTCGCCGGACGACGAAGCATGCCTTGCGGAGCTCTCACGTATTTGGATAAAGGGCAAAAACGATTGCGGAAGAATAATATCCGAGTCTGTTTCTGACGGTTACAAGAGGTTAATGAAACCATCCATCGAAACGGAATTCGCGGCATCTTCCAAAGAGAAAGCCGACGAAGAAGCTATCCGCGTGTTTGCCCGCAACCTCCACCAGTTGTTGCTGGCTCCGCCGTTGGGGCAAAAACGAGTGCTATCCATAGACCCCGGTTTCCGCACGGGATGCAAAGTCGTATGTTTGGACGCACAAGGAAACTTGTTGCATAACGAAACCATATTCCCACACCCTCCGCGCAACGAATATGCCCAAGCACAACGCAAACTGCAAAAACTGGTAGAACAATATGCCATACAAGCTATCGCCATTGGGAACGGCACTGCAGGAAGGGAAACGGAAAACCTGGTGCGCTCAATCCGTTTCGACCGCGCGGTGGACGCCTTTGTCGTGAGCGAAGACGGGGCTTCGGTTTACTCTGCTTCCAAAATCGCCCGCGAGGAGTTTCCGGATTACGATGTTACCGTGCGTGGAGCTGTGTCTATCGGACGAAGGTTGATGGATCCTTTGGCAGAATTGGTAAAAATCGACCCTAAATCAATCGGCGTAGGGCAATACCAGCACGATGTGGACCAAACCAAACTGAAAGGCACGCTGGACCGCACGGTGGAATCATGCGTGAACGCCGTGGGAGTAAACTTGAACACAGCCAGCCGGCAACTGCTGACATATGTGTCCGGGCTAGGCCCGCAATTGGCACAAAACATTGTGGACTATCGCGCGGAGAACGGCCCTTTTGCCACACGGAAAGATTTGATGAAAGTACATCGCATGGGTGCAAAAGCATTCGAACAATGTGCCGGATTCCTGCGCATTCCAAACGGGAAATACCCGTTGGACAACACCGCGGTGCATCCGGAACGCTACGCGCTGGTAGAACAAATGGCGCGGGATGCAGGAGTTTCCGTGGAAGGGCTGATTTGCGACAAATCCTTGCGGCAGCAAATCAAGTTGGACAACTACGTCACAGATGAGTGCGGGCTCCCTACCCTGACCGACATCATGGCGGAACTGGACAAGCCGGGACGTGACCCCCGCGATAAAATAGAAGTATTCTCCTTTGACCCGAATGTGCGCGACTTGAACGACGTACATGAGGGCATGGTGTTGCCGGGCATAGTCTCCAACATCACGAATTTCGGCTGTTTCGTGGATATTGGCGTACATGAAAAGGGACTGGTGCACATCTCCCAACTGGCAGACCGCTACGTGAGTGACCCGAACGAAATCGTCTCGCTCCACCAACAGGTAAAAGTCCGTGTGTTGCAGGTGGATTACGAACGCAAACGGATTTCACTGACTCTTAAAATCTGAATGACCATGAAATATAAACTTCTAGTATTGGATTTGGACGGGACACTGACCAACCAAAAGAAAGAAATCACGCCCCACACCCGCGACACGTTGTTGCGCGCACAAACCGAAGGGCTGAAAATCGTGCTGGCCTCAGGCCGTCCCACGTATGGCATTGCCCCTTTGGCCGAAGAATTGGAACTGGGGACACACGAAGGGTTCATCCTGTCCTACAACGGCGGGCAGATTATCGACTGGAAAACGCGGGAAATGATGTACGAGAACGTGCTCGACCCGCAAGTCTATCCTTATCTGCACGATTGTGCCCGAAAAAACGGTTTCATCATCCTGAGCTATAAAGGAGAATACATCGTGTCGGAAGACGCGGGCGACCCATATGTGCAACATGAAGCCTTCCTCAACAAGATGCCGAGCGTCACCGTGCCGAATTTCCTGGATGTCATCAATTTCCCCGTCCCCAAATGCCTCATTGTAGGCAACCCGGAACCGCTCGCCGCCTTGGAAAAGAAAATGAAAAAAGACTTGGAAGGAAAGATGAACGTGTTTCGTTCGGAACCATTCTTTTTGGAATTAGTGCCCAATGGCATAGACAAAGCCCGGAGCCTGTCTGTCTTGTTAGAGGAGTTGGGCATGACAAGGGAAGAGATGATTGCCGTGGGCGACGGATTCAACGATTTGTCCATGATTCAGTATGCGGGACTTGGAGTGGCCATGGCCAATGCCCAGGAAGTGGTTCGCCAAGCCGCCGACTACATCACGCTGTCTAACGAAGAAGACGGTGTGGCCGCCGTAGTGGACAAATTCTTCTTCAACGCATGACCTATCATCGGAAAAGGAACTGCCCAAGGAAAGACACTTCCCCGCTTGGGAACTCATCCACGAATGTTTCATCGGAAAAGTTAGTACTACTGACATGGCCAAGTCAGTTATCTTACTTGCCCAAGTCAGTTATCTTACTTTGCCAAGTCAGTATATCTTCTTTTTGGGAAGTTAGTATCTTTTGGTAACTAACAAAAGAGATTCCATGTCCACATCATTCCGGAAACATGGTTTCATAACAAAACTAAAAGAGGAAAACAAAACGGGAGAAAATTGGGAGGATTTTCTTTTTTTGTGCTATTTTTGCTTGCATCAACCATAGACAAGTTAAAAAAAATGTGGCATGACTACCTCGCATATCTTATCATCGCAGCGGCAGTATTCTATCTCGTACGCCAAGGCTACCTTGTGTTGCGGCATCCCGAAAAGCATTCGTCGTGCGCATCTTGCACGGCCGATTGCAAACTGAAGGGCATGAAACGCCCTTCCCAAGCGGAGAAACGGCAAAACTGCACGAAAAAAGTCGAAAAATCGCGCAAATAGTTTGTATCTTGAAAAAAAGTTGTACCTTTGCAGTCACAAAACGGAAATGGTTCCCTGACCGAGTGGCTAGGTAACGGTCTGCAAAACCGTCTACAGCAGTTCGAATCTGCTGGGAACCTCTTCCGCGATGATAAAGACAACAATGGTTCCCTGACCGAGTGGCTAGGTAACGGTCTGCAAAACCGTCTACAGCAGTTCGAATCTGCTGGGAACCTCTACGGCGGAAGGATGGCATCAAAACGGCAGCATCCTTCCGCTTTTTCATCCTGTCAATGCACCACCTTCGAGCCTTTCCGGTATTCGTTAGGCGTAAGCCCTGTGGTTTTCTTGAATACCCGGCTAAAATAGGAGAAATCTTCAAAGCCCACAAGGTATGCAATTTCCTTCACCGGCAATTCACCGGCGATAAGCAACAATTGCGCCTTTTCGATTTTGCGCCGGATGATGAAGTTCACGGGCGTAACTCCCATTTCCTTCTTGAAAAGCCGGATGAAATAATTCTTCGAGACACAAAGCTCCTCGGCAATCTTGTCGATGTTGGCTTCGTCCGACAAGTGGTTCCTAATGAGCGCAACGGCTTTTTGAATCCGGTCGTCCGTAATAGTGACCCTCGGATGCGCATTTTTGAAGAAAGGCGCAAGCAATTGGTAAACAATGCCACGCGACATGATTTTGTTATACAGTGGACGTTGCTTGTTTTTAAGCAGGTTGGAAGCCAACGTCGGACTGTTGTCATACGTCGAAGGGTCCGAACCCGGCAGTTTCATGGTGGGGTTCAACGCATACAACTTCCTGAAAAGCGCCAAGCTCAAGTCGTCCCCTTCGATTTCCTCGGGCAAATCCCAATCTTCCAAAAATGAATGTTTCGTTTGGGGGTCTTCATAAATGTGCGCGTAATAATGGCTGAAGAGAGAGTCGCAGGCATAACTGTGCCTTGTAAATGCGGGGATGAAATACATGTTTCCTGCATGGAGTTCCACGACATGGCCGGGCAGGACGACCTGCGCCTCGCCTTCCACCACATAATAAAGGCGCGAAAAAGGGCTGCTGACATTCTTCCAGTTCCAATCCGCATTGTGCTGAGCCAGTCCCACATTGAGAACAAAGGGGTGAAACGAGTCTATATCTAATTCCATATTCGTCATTTTGAGTCCAATGATAGCAAATTCCATACTTACATCCAAACATTGGCAATTTAAATAGTCCTAAAAAGTATCGGAATGCTGACTTTTGCAGATATTGTTCTTGGATATGACAATAAAATCCTATAATTTTAGGCCACGTTTTCCTACTTTTGCGATGAAAACATAAAATTACTCATCTGTAAAAAGCAAAACTATGCGGTATTCGTATTTAGGAAAAACCGGGTTGAAACTTCCGGTGCTAAGTTTCGGGGCATCCTCGCTGGGAGGCGTTTTCCATTCCATCCGTGAAGCGGACGGCATGCGGGCTGCGCTGACCGCAGTGGAAAACGGGATGAACTTCATCGACGTGTCTCCCTATTACGGGCATTACAAAGCCGAAACCGTGCTGGGCAAGGTGTTGAAAGACCTGCCGCGCAGCTCTTTCATCTTGTCCACGAAAGTGGGACGTTACGGAAAAGACGGGGTAAACACGTGGGATTATTCCGCAAAAAAGGCGCAAGAAAGCGTGTATGAGAGCATGGAACGCCTGCATGTGGACTACATCGACCTCATCAACGTGCACGACATAGAATTTGCCGACTTGCCGCAAGTGGCCAACGAAACCCTCCCGGCATTGGTGGAGCTGCGGGAAAAAGGCGTCGTGGGACACGTGGGCATCACCGACCTGCAGCTGGAAAACCTGCAATGGGTCATCGACCACGTGCCGGAAGGCACGGTGGAAAGCGTGCTCAACTTCTGCCACTACACATTGAACGACGACAAACTGGCGGACTACCTGGACTATTTCGAAAGCAAAGGCATCGGCATCATCAACGCCTCGCCTTTCTCCATGGGATTGCTGTCCGGGCGCGGGGCACCCGACTGGCATCCGGCTCCCGCCCCCTTGGCGGAAGCTTGCCGCAAGGCCGCCGAGTATTGCCAATCCCAAGGTTATCCCATTGAGAAGCTGGCCATCCAATACGCTGTCAGCGAGCCGCGCATCTGCACCACGCTGTTCAGTTCTGCCAACCCGGACAACGTACTGAAAAACCTGCGCTACATTGAAGAACCCATCGACTGGGAGCTGGTCAAGAAAGTAAAGGAGATCATCGGCGACCAGCAACGCGTGTCGTGGAAAAACACATAAGAGGAAGGACGCCAACCAATGGAATATACAATTATAGACGCACACTCCCATTTGTGGCTTTGGCAAGACACCGAAGTTGACGGGTTGCCCATCCGCACCCTTGACGGCGGGCGGTCGCTCTTCATGGGCGAAATCCGGCAGATGGTTCCACCTTTCATGACAGATGGAAGAAACACCGCCGAGATTTTCCTCTCAAACATGAACTATGCCCAAGTGGGCGCGGCCGTGGTGACACAGGAATATATCGACGGCATCCAGAATGACTACTTGAAACAAGTGCAGGAAAAATATCCCGGCCGGTTCCTGGTATGCGGTTTATGCGAATTTCGCCGTCCCGGCTTCCTCTCGCAGGCGCGTGAGCTTATCCGCGACGGCTTCCGCGCCATCAAGATTCCGGCCAACCGCCTGGATTTGCGTGAAGGGCGTGTGCCGCTCAACAGCGAGGAAATGATGGAGATGTTCCACCTCATGGAAGACCATCATATCATCTTGTCCATCGACATGCTGGAAGGCGACACCCAAACGGGCGAGATGAAAGAAGTCATTGCAGAGTGCCCGAAGCTGAAAATCGCCATCGGGCACTTCGGCATGGTCACGCGCCCTAAATGGGAAGAACAAATCAAGTTGGCTTTGGCCGAAAACGTGTTCATCGAGTCGGGCGGCATCACGTGGCTGTTCAACGACGAATTTTATCCTTTCAAAGGCGCAGTGCGGGCCATCCGCGAAGCCGCCGGCCATGTGGGCATGCACAAACTGATGTGGGGCTCCGACTATCCGCGCACCATCACGGCCATCACCTACCGCATGTCGTATGACTTCATCCTTAAGAGCGACGAACTCGCGGAAGAAGAAAAAGCCCTCTTCCTGGGCGAAAACGCCAAGACGTTCTACGGCTTCCACGATTTGCCCCGGTTGCCCTATATCAAAAACATGTCGGAATAAACATTAAAAGAAAAAAACAAAAACCAGAAATGAAAGCATTACAGATAACATCCCCCCGCCATACGACCCTGACGGAAATCGAAAAACCGACGTGTGCGGCCAATGAAGTGTTGCTGCGCATCAAATACGTGGGATTTTGCGGTTCAGACCTTAACACCTATCTCGGCAAAAACCCGATGGTCAAGCTTCCGGTCATCCCCGGGCACGAGGTCGGTGCCGTGATTGAAGCCACCGGGACGGACGTTCCGGCCAACCTGAAAGCCGGCATGAACGTCACGGTCAATCCTTACACCAGTTGCGGAAAATGCGCCTCCTGCCGAAACGGGCGCGTGAATGCCTGCGAGCACAACGAAACTTTCGGTGTGCAACGCAACGGCACAATGACAGAACTGGTGGCCGTTCCCTGGCAGAAAGTGATTGTAGCCGACGGGCTTTCCGCCCGCGACTGCGCACTGGTGGAACCGCTAAGCGTGGGATTCCATGCCGTGTCGCGCGCCGGGGTGACCGATACAGACACGGTCATGGTCATCGGGTGCGGCATGGTGGGGCTGGGAGCCATCGCGCGGTCTGCCATGCGCGGCGCACGGGTCATCGCAGTAGATATTGACAACGGGAAACTGAACGTGGCCCGCGCCATGGGGGCAACCTACACGCTCAACTCCCAAACGGAAAACGTCCATGCCGCCCTCCAGGATTACACAGGCGGTTTCGGCCCCGATGTGGTCATCGAAGCCGTAGGTTCTCCCGCCACTTACGTCACCGCTGTGGAAGAAGTCTCGTTCACTGGCCGTGTCGTATATATCGGCTATGCAAAAAGCGACGTGTCGTTCCAAACCAAGTTGTTCGTACAAAAGGAACTGGACATTCGCGGTTCACGAAACGCGCTACCCTCGGATTTCCGTGCGGCCATCCGTTTCCTGCAACAGGGAACATGCCCCATCGACGACCTCATCTCGGCCATTGCCCCGATTGAAGAAGGCGGAGACATGTTGGCCCAATGGGCGGAAGCACCGTCCAAGGTGTTCCGCATCTTGATAAAACTTGAAAAATAGTATGGTTCATTCTTAAAAAAACGACAAACATGTTGCCATTGAACAGCAAGACAGCCCGCAAACCTGCAAGGCCGGAAAGAATCATCCAGTTCGGCGAAGGCAATTTCCTGCGCGCCTTTGCCGATTGGATTGTATCCATCATGAACGAACACGCCGGGTTCAACGGGAGTGTCGTGGTGGTCAAACCTACCCCCCGGGGCAATCTTGACGTGTTCCAACGTCAAGACTGCCTTTACCACGTGAACCTGCAAGGCATCGAAAAAGGACAAGCCAGGGATTCATACCGCCTCGTCGATGTCATCAGCCGTGCTGTCAACCCATACGTCCAATTCGACGAATACATGAAGCTGGCCGAACTCCCGGACGTGCGTTTCGTCATATCCAACACCACGGAAGCCGGCATCGTTTTCGACCCGTCTTGCCGCTTCGAGGACAGGCCGGCTGTCTCTTATCCGGGAAAACTGACCCAATTGCTTTTTCACCGTTTCCAACATTTCCGCGGTGACAAGGACAAGGGTGTCATCATCCTTCCCTGCGAACTGGTGTTCCAAAACGGGCACAGATTGAAAGAAGCCATCGAACAGTATATCGAATTGTGGCAGCTTGGCAACGACTTCGACGAATGGTTCCACTCCGCATGCCGGATCTGCGCCACGCTCGTGGACCGCATCGTCCCCGGCTTCCCGGCCAAGACGATAGACAGCATCAAGGAAAAGCTGCAATACGATGACAACCTCGTCGTGCAAGGGGAAGTTTACCACCTGTGGGTCATTGAAGCCCCGGAAAGCGTGGCACGTGAATTTCCAGCCCAGGCATGCGGGCTGAACGTGCAGTTTGTGGCAGACGAAGCTCCCTACCACCAGCGCAAAGTGACGTTGCTCAACGGCCCCCACACCTTGCTTTCGCCCGTGGCCTATTTGTCGGGAATCGACATCGTGCGGGACGCATGCCAAGACGAAACGGTCGGTGCGTATGTCCGCAAGGTGATGTACGACGAACTTCTCGAAACCCTCGACCTGCCCAAAGGGGAATTACGGCAATTTGCAGACGATGTGCTGGAACGTTTTACCAACCCGTTTATCGACCACCAAGTCACGTCCATCATGTTGAACGCATTCCCCAAATTTGCCACACGCGACCTTCCGGGCCTGAAAGAATACCTCAGGAGAAAAGGGAAGCTGCCCGCGGGCATCGTGTTTGGCCTGGCCGCCCTCATAACCTATTATAAAGGAGGCGACCGAGAGGACGGGAAACCCATCGCACCGAACGACGCACCGGGAATCATGCAGTTGCTCGCGGAAGCCTGGCAATGCGGCAACGAACAGGAAGTGGCCGGAAAAGTATTGGGAAGCCGCATGCTGTGGCAAGAAGACCTGACCCGTATTCCGGGTTTGCAGGATTTACTGGCACTGTACCTGAAAGCCATCAGGCAATCGGGAATGAGGGCGGCGGTCAAACAAATGCTGAACCAATAAAGCAGACGACAAAACCATGAAATATATCCTCATCCATCCGGACGACAACGTCGCGGTAGCATTGCAGCCGCTCCCAAAAGGTGAAGGCATCACCTGCGGCGGCCATGAAATCAGGATTTTGGAAGACATCCCGGCAGGACACAAGGTGGCGGTAAAGACTATCCTGCAAGGGGAAAATGTCATCAAATACGGCTTCCCTATCGGCCATGTCACACAAGAGGCAATGCCCGGGCAATGGATAAATGAACATGTCCTGAAGACGAACCTGCAAGGCATCACGGACTACCGATACCAACCGGTTGCCATACCTGGCACAGATGCCGGCAAGCCGCACACCTTCAAAGGATATGTGCGGAAGAATGACGATGTGGGCATACGCAACGAACTGTGGATTATTCCCACCGTGGGATGCGTCAACGGCGTGGCGCAGGAACTGGCCCGCAGGATGAACGAGGAAACCTGCGCCAAGGATATTGACGGCATCACGGCCTACACCCACAACTACGGCTGTTCACAATTGGGAGAAGACCACGAAAACACGCGCCGCATCTTGCGCGACATGGCCTTGCACCCCAATGCAGGCGGTGTGCTCATCGTCGGGTTGGGATGCGAAAACAACCAGCCGGAAGATTTCATGGCCTCGTTGGGTGATTATGACAAACAACGGATCCGCCTGTTGGTCTGCCAAAAAGAAGAAGACGAAATCGCGCGGGGAATGGAGATATTGCGGGATTTGCATGCCTCCATGGCTAACGACATACGTACGGACGTGCCTGCAAGCAAACTGAAAGTGGGACTGAAATGCGGGGGGTCGGACGGGCTGTCCGGCATCACGGCCAACCCGCTCCTGGGACGTTTCTCTGATTATCTCGTGGCACAAGGCGGAACCACCGTGCTCACCGAGGTGCCCGAAATGTTCGGGGCGGAAACACTCCTGATGAACCGGTGCAAGGACGAAGCCACTTTCCAAAAGACAGTTTCCCTCATCAACGATTTCAAGCAATATTTTCTTGAACACAAGCAACCTGTCTCTGAAAACCCGTCTCCGGGGAACAAAGCGGGAGGCATCTCCACGTTGGAAGAAAAATCGTTGGGGTGCGTTCAAAAGTCCGGCACGTCAGCCGTGTGCGACGTGCTGAAATACGGTGGCCGGCTTACGTCCTGCGGGCTGAACCTGCTCAGCGCACCGGGAAACGACCTTGTCGCCTCCACGGCATTGGCCGCCTCGGGCTGCCACCTCGTGCTTTTCACCACCGGACGCGGCACACCCTTCGGCACATTTGTCCCCACCCTGAAAGTTTCGTCCAACACCACCCTGTTCAAAAAGAAACCGGAATGGATTGATTTCAATGCCGGCACACTGGCCGAAGGGGAAAGCATGAACCGACTCCTTGCCCGCTTCACGGACTTTGTACTGGATGTGGCCAGCGGCAGGCAAACGCTCAACGAGCAACACGCCTACCACGAGATAGCCATCTTCAAATCGGGCATCACATTGTAACTCAAAAAACCTTATATCTAAAACTAACCATATGTCTAACTTAAAATGTTTAGTATGAAAAAGTTTACATTATTAGCGGTTTCACTGGCCACATGTATATGTAGCTGGGGAACACAAATCGAGAATGGGCATTCCGCCTATGCCAACGGAATGACACGGGACATCCTTGAGCTGGTTGAGGACGAAGTTCTCCCGGAAACCTCTCCCAAAGCGGAGAGCGGTGAACTCATCGAAATTCCGCAGGATCAGGGTAAAGACTTAGATACTTTTACCCGGACGGAGTTCGAAGCCGGTGACGAGTACAACACTTACACCGCGAACGGCGATTTGCAGATTGCCTTCAAGATGATGAATATCGATGTGAAGGGCTGCGATTACGTCGTGGTGAAATTTACAGAACCTGTGGCGGCAGGATGGCAACTGGCTTTTTGGGAAAACCAAGATCTGGTTCCCGTTCCGGAAGGAGCCACGGAATATAAATTCGAGCTTGAGCCGCAGATGCTCAGCAGCGGGGTACTTCCCCAAATCTGCATGATGACGTTCTTTGGCGGCTATACGGCACCGCTCGTTGCTAAAGTGGAAGGGGTGTATAAACACATGGGTGAATCAGAACCGACCACTCCAACCAAAGTTGAAAAAGAAGTTTCCCTCAATGTAAATGGAGTGACACGGACGTACCTGTTGTATGTTCCGGAACAGGTTGCTGAAAATCCGGCTTTGGTGTTCTCTTTGCATGGTGCTAGCGGTCATTCAACCGATCGTTCGCCGTTCAGGACTTCGGTAGCCGATGAAAAAGGTTGTATTGTGGTATATCCCCAAGGGGTAAATCAATATTTCCCTGTGTTTGGCGGTAGCGTAACCGGATGGAACGCCACAGGCGCGGCCAATGAAGACTTGGATTTCTTCAAGCAAATCATCGAAGACGTCGCAGCAGACTATGCCATAGACCGTTCGCGCATCTATTGCTGTGGGTTCTCCAATGGCGGCATGATGACCTATTCCAACGCAAGTGCCGCTGCCGATATTTTCGCGGCCTTTGCATCCATCAGCGGTTTCCAGCTCAACGAGTTCCACCACCGCCCAACGGGTGCCCGCCCAGTTCCGTTCCTGCACATCCATGGTATGTCGGATGATTTCGTGAAATACTCTTGCATGCCAGTCATCCGCGACAATATGGTGGCTCGCAATGGTTGCAACCCGGTTCCTGAAGTTTCAGAAGTTGCCGGCAAATACCGTTGCAGCGTCTATGAAGCCGGCGAAGGCGGATTCCCATATATATATTATGAAATCGAAGGGATGGGGCACAACGACTACACCGACAAGACCCCAGAAGGCAATTCGGCATTGACGATGTGGAACTTCCTGAGCCAGTACACGCTTGAGGACGAATGCGACCCGACATTGAAATGGCGGCTCAATATCGACACGGAAGGATTTGTTCCGACGGAACACTATTGGACGGTCAGCGCCGACAAGACACGCTTTACGTATGGCACCGCCAAGAAGGCCAACAACGCCGACAACAATGTGTATCCGTCCTTGCAGTTCGAGGCCGGAAACTACATGCTGACCTTCGAATCCACCGGAACAGAAGGGAACAAAATGTATATCCAGCTCGAAGCACTTGACGGCAGTTCCGTGCTTTTCTGCAAATCCGGAAAGGTCGGTGAAAAAGTCGTGATGCCTTTCTCCGTCGATGCTTATTCCGAATATAAGATTACCATCGTGAAGACTTCACCTGATGACAAGTTCACCTCTTTTGCCATCCATTCCTGCGCCGAACCTGCTTCTGCGGAAAACAGCGAGGATGACGTGCTTCCAGAGGATTCTCCTGAACCTGAGGGCGGCTATCTCATCGAGATTCCGCAAGCCCAGGAAGAGTTGGAAGGTTTCTCCACAACGGGCTCCGAAGCCGGTGACGAGTACAACACTTACACCGCGACAGGCGATTTACAAATTGCCTTCAAGATGGTGGATATCGATGTGAAGGACTGCGATTACGTTGTGGTGAAATTTGCAGAGCCTGTAGCGGCAGGATGGAAAGTGGCATTTTGGGAAGGACAGACCCTGGTTGACGTTCCGGAAGGAGCCACGGAGTACAAGTTCGAGCTTGAGCCTCAGATGGTCAGCAGCGGGCTGCTTCCCCAAATCTGCATGATGACATTCTTTGGCGGCTATACGGCACCGCTCATTGCTAAAGTAGAAGGGGTATATAAGCATTGCACCCTTGAAGACCCCACAGGCATAGAACGTGTAAGCAATGATAGCGAGGTAATCCCTGAGGCTTATTTTTCTCTTTCCGGCGCGAGACTTTCTTCTTTGCAAAAAGGAATCAATATTGTCCGGACAAGTGATGGGCAAACGAAGAAAGTATTGATGAAATAAACGGCTGCGGGAAATCCGAAACGGGAAAACTATTGTCTCTTCCTATGATTAAGCCTCTTTAACCATGGAAAGACAATAGTTTTTTGTTTTGGAGCGTTTCATGTGGCGGCTACAGTAGGATGTCATTGATTTACAGAAAAACATATAAGTTGATATGGAAAAGACAGACAACAGACAATGGGAAGTGTTGGAAAGCGAATACCTCATCCAAAGGCCGTGGCTGACGGCACGACGCGACAAGGTGAAACTGCCCAACGGAGTGGTCAACGACGAATACTACGTGTTGGAATATCCCGACTGGGTCAACGTGATTGCCATCACGGAAGACGGACGCTTCGTCATGGAACGGCAATACCGCCACGGGCTGCAATGGACCGGATATGAAATCTGCGCCGGTGTGTGTGAAGATGGGGAAACACCCTTGGAGTCCGCCCAAAGGGAACTGTGGGAAGAAACAGGGTTCGGCGGCGGCACATGGGAGTTGCAAATGACGATTGCCCCCAACGCCTCGGCCATGAACAACCTGTGCCACTGTTACATCGCGCGCGGTGTGCGGCAAATAGCCCCACCCCACCAGGAAGCCACGGAAGACATCAGCGTGTGCCTCCTGCCCGCCGAAGAAGTGCACCGGTTGCTGGCCAATGGAGGAATCAAACAAGCGGCCATGCTAGCGCCGCTTTGGCGGTATTTTGCAGAAAACGGGATTTGAAAAAAAACTGCTTCACCTCTCCGTTTTCTTTGCCGCGCAGGCCGGACACAAGCCTTTAAGCACGTAGTTCACACCATGCAAGACGAAGCCTTCCGGGGCTTCTACCACAGGAACGGCCTGTTGACGGAAACAAAACGCGCGATGGCAACCCTCGCAATAGAAGTGCACGTGCTGGTCGCTCACCGAACAGGTACAGTCGTCGCTGCACACGGCATACTTCAACGCCCCGGATCCGTCATCGACGGCATGCACCAGGTGGTGTTCCATGAACAACATGACGGTGCGGAATATCGTGGATTTGTCCACCGTCTGCAAGGTTTCTTCCAAATCATGCTGCGACACGGCGCGGTTAGTGTCCAGCATGGTGCGCAAGATGAGCAGGCGCATGGCCGTGGGCTTGATGCCGCGCAGATGCAACTTATGCAAGTAAATGTCTTCTTCCATTTCCTATATATATAAGGTATATGTCCCGGTTTCCGGGTAAAGGTACGATTTTATCCGGAAACCCGGGGCAGACATCTCAATCTTTTTTATCATACAAAAGCCTCATGGCATTCAGGATGGCCAGCAGGGCCACGCCCACATCGGCAAAGACAGCCGCCCACATCGTGGCCGCGCCAACGGCTCCCAGAACCAACACCAACACTTTCACGCCAATGGCTCCCACGATATTTTGGCACACGATGCCGCGTGTGCGTCTGGCGATACCGATGGCCACGGCTATCTTGGAAGGTTGGTCAGTCTGCAAGATTATGTCGGCCGCCTCAATGGCCACGTCGCTCCCTAGGCCGCCCATGGCAATGCCCACCCGGCTCACGGCCAGCACGGGCGCGTCGTTCAACCCGTCGCCTACGAAAGCCACCCGATGCCTGCCGTCTTCCTGCGCTTCTTCGATGTGGCGCACCTTGTCCTCTGGCATCAAGTCGCCAAAATAACGGGCTATGCCCAACCTTGCGGCCAACTTCTCCACCAAGGCCGACTTGTCGCCCGACAGGATGCAAAGCCGGCTGATGCCCAACCCTTTCAGCAAACGGACTGCCTCTCCGGCATCTCCTTTCGGCTCGTCGGCCAGCAAAAGATAGCCTGCGTAACGGCCATCCACCGCCACGGCCACAATCGTGTCGGGTATTTCGTCCAAGGTGGACGGACATTCCACTCCGTTCCGGCGGAGCAAGTCCGGCTTCCCGGCCAAGACTGTCTTTCCGTCCGCCACGGCGCGGATGCCCATGCCCGCCTGTTCCCGCACTTCCTGCATTTGCAGGACGGCAATGTCCTTTCCCGCGGCATATTCTTCCACGGCACGTGCAATGGGATGGGTGCTGCCCGACTCGGCGGCTGCGGCGCATGCCAGCAATTCCTCTTGCGTGATTCCTTCCGCTGGGCACACCTCCTGTACACGGAACACTCCGCGCGTCAAGGTGCCGGTCTTGTCAAACATGATAGTGTCAATATGGGTTATGGCATCCAAATAGTTGCTCCCTTTGAAGAGGATGCCTTTCCGCGAGGCTGCGCCGATGCCGCCGAAATAACCCAAAGGAATGCTGACCACCAACGCACAGGGACAGGAAATGACCAGGAACACCAATGCCCGGTAGAGCCACGTGTGGAAATCATATACAAAAGCCGGATGGAAAAAGGCCCATGCCCAAGGTGCCAGTACCAAGAGCACAGCCAAAACGGTCACCGCAGGCGTATAGACACGGGCAAACTTGCGGATAAACTGTTCGGCCGGTGCTTTCCGCGAAGCGGCATGCTGCACCATGTCGAGAATGCGCGAAAGCGCACTGTCCGTGAACCGACGCACCGTGCGGACACGCACGACCCGGTCCGCAGGTATCATCCCGGCCAGCACTTCCTCGCCCGCCCCGATGCTGCGGGGGACACTTTCACCCGTCAAGGCCGCCGTGTTGAACGAAGCCGCGCCCTCCAACATCGTCCCGTCCAGCGGCACACGTTCGCCGGCTTTCACTTCGATTTCCTCCCCGATGGCTACTTCGTCCGGCGACACGGTCTCCCATGTCCCGTTCCTCAAGACAGTGGCCACCTGCGGGCGCACGTCCAGCAACGCCTTGATGTGGTGGCGGGCCTTGTCCACGGCCTTGTCCTGAAACCATTCCCCCACAGAATAAAAGAGCATGACCGCAAGGGCTTCCGGATATTCCCCAATATAGAAAGCCCCCAAGGAAGCCACGAGCATCAGCGTGAACTCGTTGAACACGTCACGCTTGCGGATGGTTTCCCACGCCTCCCTCATCACCGGCACCGCCACCGGCAACCAGCCGGCCAGAAACCAGCACAAGGCCACCCATTCCGCGCGGAAAAAAGCCGAATCCGTCCATTGAAAAACCAATCCGCTAAACAACAATAACGTGGAAGACAAAAGACGTGCATACGTCTTCTTGTCACCCTGCCCTTCGTCACCACAATGTGCGACACACCCACAAACATGTTCATGTATCTCCATCTCGCTTTGTTCTCAATTTCTGAGAGCAAAATTAGTCCCTTTTTCGTGCAACTTGGTTGCACATTCAATAGTTTTGCCACAAATGACGAACATGCCCCATTGGGAAAAGGCCCAAATTATCCTCGCAAGAATCTATTATTTGCGGGGGAATGGGCGCGATGTCAAAGATGCGCGATTCTCACGCGATATGCGTTTGGCAAATTGCCGCCTTTTACATCCGAATGCTATCCTTTTGACTTACGTGGAGCCATTCTGGCGCAAAATACAAGAATTGGAGAAAGCAAAACCTGCATTCTGTGAACATCCTGTCAAACAAAACCTGCGCAGAAAACACCGGCAAATAGCTCGAATGCATCTCCGAAAGAACCTCTTGCCCATTTAAGATATCTTACTTCACCAAGTAAGATAACCTTTTTTCCAAATCCAACAAAAATTTCTTGGCCTCGATGCCGCCGCCGTAGCCCGTCAGCGAACCATCGCTGCCAACAACGCGATGGCAAGGGGCGAAAATGGAAATGGCATTGGCCCCGTTTGCGTTGGCCACGGCACGCACGGCCTTGGGCATGCCCAACCGCTCCGCCAACTCGCCGTAAGAAACCGTATGGCCATAAGGTATTTCCAGCAACCCACGCCACACGGTTTCCTGAAACGCCGTGCCCGCAAAACGCAACGGGATGTCAAACACCCTGCGCCGGCCTTGGAAATATTCATCCAACTGGCGGGCCGCCTCCCGGGTAATGTCCGAACCACCCACCCTCATCTCGGCATCCAGCAAAATCCGCAGCCTGTAATTCACCCGCAATGGATGCTTTTCTTCCACCCAGTTGCACAAACACAACGCTTCCCCGAAGGAACCAAGCACCAAATCCCCGCAGGGCGACGAATAAAGCTCTGTCAAAATCAAATTTTTCATAGTCCTATTTCTTTTGTGGCCGCACATCGGGAAGGGACACAGCCACGACACCTAGCAATGGCAGCCACGTGCTGACTCGGAAAATGAACTCTATGCTCGTCAAATCTGCCAGCCAACCAAAGAAGGCCGAGCCGATGCCGCCCAATCCGAACATCAGCCCGAAGAACACGCCGGCCACCATCCCCACCTTGTCCGGCTTCAAGTCGGTGGCAAAGACCACGATGGCGGAAAAGGCCGAAGCGATGACAAGCCCCGTGATGATGGACATGACGATTGTCCAAAACAGGTTCAGATAGGGCATGGCCAACGTAAAGGGTGCCGCCCCGAGAATGGAAAACAGGATGACGTACTTGCGCCCGTAACGGTCGCCAAGGAAACCGCCCAACAACGTCCCGGCGGCAAAGGCCGCCAAGTAAGCAAAAAGACAGAACTGCGACTGTTGCACTGACAGGCCGAACTTCTCTATCAGGAAAAAGGTGAAGTAATTCGTCATGCAGGCATTGAAAAAGTATTTCGAAAATATCATCAATACCAAAATGACGAATGCATTCCGCACAGTCTTCGCCGGAAGCGTACAAACGGCAACGACTGTCTTGCGGTGGAATGTCTTTATCTCTGCCAGCATCAGGCTGTACCAATAGCCTACCCGCGTCAACAGGAAAGAGGCCGCCAAAGCCGCCACCGCAAACCATCCCACGGCATGCTGCCCGTAGGGAATCACAATCAAGGCGGCCAACAGGGGGCCGATGGCACTCCCACCGTTCCCGCCTACCTGGAAAATGGATTGCGCCAGGCTCTTGCGCCCTCCGGAAGCCAACTGCGCCACCCGTGAAGCCTCCGGATGGAACACCGACGAACCGCAACCAATCAATGCCACGGAAAAAAGGAGCAACAGGAAATCCGGGGCAAAAGCCAAGGACAGCAGCCCAACCAGCGTGAAACACATGCCCAAAGCCAGCGAATAAGGTTGCGGATGGCGGTCGGCATACTGGCCGACAAAAGGCTGGAGCACGGATGAAGTCAGCTGGAACACCAACGTGATGACGCCGATTTGCGCGAACGTGAAGCCGAACTTGTCCTTCAGCAACGGATACAAAGCCGGAATGACCGACTGAATCATGTCGTTCAGCAAATGGCAAGTGCCCATCGTGAACAATATCGCATAGGCCGTCCCCTCCACCATACGGGGATGCCCTTTTATCTTACTTAAAACCTTGTTCATATCTTCTCCTTAAACAATACGCGGCGAATCACAGCCCGTCAGTCCAAAACCGAATGCAAAAGTAATCCTTATTCTAATAATACCCAAACGCCCCGCCGGCTTTTAACGGCAATAAGCCGCAGGCCACCGCCCCCTACTCCGCAAGCCTCCCGTCCAACCATGCGTCAATCAGCATGCGGGCCATGGACTCCTTGCCGGGGATGGCGGGCAGGCCAGCGCGGCTGAACCATCCGCCACGGGCTATCTCGCTGCGCTGCAAGCGGACTTCGCCTTCCACGTAATCGGCATAGAACCCCACCATCAGGCCGCAGGGATAGGGCCATGGTTGGCTGGCGAAGTAACGGATGTTCGCCACCCTCACTCCCGTCTCTTCCATCAACTCCCGACGGACGCATTCTTCCAACGTCTCGCCCGTCTCCACGAAACCGGCCACCAGCCCGTAATAGTCTCCTTTCAGGTTGTGGGGATGCACCATCAGGATGCTGTCGCCACGCCGCACCAGCACGATGATGGCCGTGGCCAGTTGCGGCCACACTTCCTTCCCGCAGTTCGTGCAACGCTTGCTGATGTCCGTGTGTTTCCGCATCGGGGCACCGCAAACGCCGCAGAACTTCGTGCATTGGTCCCAATACAGTATTTCGGCGGCCTTGCCCGCTTTCAGATAAAACGGCCTTGCCAACAAATGGAACGAAGCCCGCAAGCCCGACATCATGAACTTGCCGTTACCCGTCACCGGCACATCAATCCGCACCGTACGGCATTCCCGTCCGTCAAGCGGTGTAATCCGGTGTACGGTGTGCCATTCCGCCAACCTGACCGGCGGCTCCTTCGAAAAAGGCACGGCATACCCGCCGCCTTCCGTCTTCTCTAAAAGCAATTCGTCCTTGCAAAAGACAAACCAATAAACAAACTCGTCCGACTTTAATTCTTCCATACACTCCAAACGCGAAAGAAAGCCCCGCCCAATCCGGGGCGAGGCTTCTCCACCATATTAATTAGCGAATAAGGAATTACAATCCCAATGATTTCTTCACGCCTTCCACGGTCTTCAAAGCCTTTGCCTCGGCATCCGCGTAGCATTTCGGGCATTTCATTTCGCCCGTCACTTCCACGTAGAACTTGATCTTAGGCTCCGTACCGGAAGGACGCACACTCACTTTCGTGCCCCCGGCCGTGTACCATTGCAACACGTTGGACGGTTCCGGCTGGTCAATGTCGCTCACGTTGCCCTTGTTGTCCGTAGCCTTCAGCGTCTGGTAATCCTTCACCAAGACGACTTCCTCGCCGGCCAGTTCCTTGGGCGGGTTGGCGCGGAAATCCACCATCATCTGCTTGATTTCGTCCGCGCCCGTCTTGCCCGGCTTCACCACGTTGATGGTCTGGTTGAGGGCGAAGCCATACTCCACATAGATGTCCATCAGCACGTCGAACAACGTCTTGCCCTGGTCCTTTGCCCAAGCGCAGATTTCGGCCAGCAACGAACAAGCCGACACGGCATCCTTGTCGCGCACGAAGTCCTCGGCCAAGAAGCCGTAGGATTCCTCTCCGCCGCCGATATACTGTTTCTTGCCTTCGTTCAGGCGAATCTGGCGGGCAATCCACTTGAATCCCGTGTAACAGTCATACATTTCCACATTATTCTTGTCCGCAATGGCCTTGATGAGCTCCGTGGTCACGATGGTCTTCACCACGAACTCGTTTCCTTTCATCTTGCCCATCGCGATGCGGTTCTTGATGATGTAGTACAAGAAAATCATGCACGTCTGGTTGCCGTTCACCAGCACCCATTCGCCGTCGCTGTTCTTGCAGGCCATGCCCACGCGGTCGGCATCCGGGTCGGAAGCCATCACGATGTCGGCGTCAATCTTCTTGGCCAACGCGATGGCCATGGAAAGTGCCTCGGCGTTTTCGGGATTCGGCGACTGCACGGTGGGGAAGTTGCCGTCCTTCACCATCTGCTCGGGCACCGTGTTGACATTTTCAAAGCCCCACATCTTCAACGAGCGCGGGATGAGCATCATACCCGTGCCATGGATGGGCGTATAAACGATTTTCATGTCCTTCTGCCGCTGGATGACTTCCGGGTCGATGGAAATGGTCTTGATTTGCTCCAGGTACAGCTTGTCGATTTCCTCGCCGATAATCTCAATCAGCGGGTTGGCGGTGTCCAGGGCCGTGTTCAAGCCCTTGATGTCCTCGGCCGTCACTTTGTTCACCTCTTCGATGATGCCCTTGTCGTGCGGGGCGAGCACCTGCGCACCGTCGTCCCAGTAAGCCTTGTAACCGTTGTATTCCTTCGGGTTGTGCGAAGCCGTCAAGATGATGCCGCTTTGGCACCCCAATTGGCGGATGGCGAAAGACATTTCCGGCGTGGGGCGCATGTCGTCGAACAAATACACCTTGATGCCGTTGGCGGCAAATATGTTGGCCGACACCTCGGCAAAAAGGCGGCTGTTGTTGCGGCAGTCGTGCCCGATGACCACGGAAATCTGCTCCAAGTCCTTGAAATTCTTGTTCAGGTAGTTGGACAAGCCTTGCGTGGCCGCTCCCACCGTGTAAATGTTCATGCGGTTGGTGCCCACGCCCATGATGCCGCGCAGCCCGCCCGTGCCAAATTCCAAGTTCTGGTAGAACGCCTCTACCAAATCCGTCTTGTCCTCACATTCAAGCATCCTGCGTACCTCTGCCTGGGTCGCAGCGTCATACACCGTGGAAGACAGCCAGGCCTGCGCCTTGGCTTCACATACCTTAATCAATTCGTTGTCCATAGTAGATTGTGTTTACGAAATTATTAATAGATTCTGTTTTCCATACTTAATATATGGCAAATATAGCGAAAGGTGAGAGACGAGACAAGGAAAAGCCCGATTTTCCGTCGGCTCGCCCGAACCGCATCCTATCTTCGCATGGCAAATATACCAAATTCACTGCACACCGCCTACGATTCAATGCGAAAAATGCACCATTCACCATGATTTTTATTTCACTTCAAAACGGTTTCCGGTGGCCTTCACGATTTCGCGCCGGTAACGTTCCGGATAGCCCGGACGCTCCACGGGAACACCCAGGCCGCCGGGAGTGCGGACATAACGGCCGTCTTCCTCAGGACGTACGCCTCCGTCAAGGTATTTCACCATCAGCCGCTTGCCCAGTTCCATCCAAGCATACAGCATACCGCCCGCCGCACGGTTGGTGTAATCGGTCAGGTAGTCACGCGCCACGGCCTCTCCCGAGTCACGCGCCAATTCCTGCGCCTTGCGTTCCGTGTCCTGCTGCAAGCCGGCGTAGTCGGCTTCCAAACGGTCGCGCACGGCTTTCACTTCACCGAACAACTGGCAATAGCGTGGATAAACGAAACTGCTCACCCAATTGCACACCCAAAACGCGCTCTTAAAGGAGAAGTTCAACCCGTCGGCCACCTTGTCGCTGTAACATTCCGGCACGATGTCCGTGCAACAATACACCGGCGTGAAAGCCATCATGTTGGCATCATCGCAGCCAAACCACAACACCCCACCCACATAGTCGGGCAACCAGCCACGCATCTGCGCCACCATGACGAAAGCCGACTGTTGGGTGGAAATGGGACGCTCGTTGAAATAAGTTTTGCCATCCACTTTCCATGTCAACGGCGTGGGGCGGTAAGGTGCCTCGAAAGGCCCCATGCCGGGGTCGTTGTCCAACGCCAAAGGCGTGCCTTCGTAATGGTCGCGCATCATGTCCTTCACGTCCTGTACGGAAAGCAAGCGGTCGGGCTTTACGAACAAAGGCATCGGTTCGGCCTGCAAATCCTCGCCCGAAGCATAGGGCAAATACTTCTCCATCCCATCCGCATAACGGTTGAAAAAGCTCCACACACGGGCTTCGCAAAAACGCAACGCACTGAAATCCGCCGGGGCGTAGGCCTCACAAAACGAAAAATCCGCATCCTCCTTGCCTTGATAATATCCTTTCTCGCGGGCAAAACTGATCACGTCCTTCGCATACAGGCAGTTGTCCGGGTCGTCGAGCGGAAACTGCCGGATGCGGCTTTGGTTGGCATGGGCGCAGATGCAATCGTCCGGCACCCGCATGGCCACCCACACGGCACCTTTCCGTCCCGGGCCTTTCCCGATAAGGTCCATCACCCAAGCTTCTTCCTTGTCGGCAATCGTGAAACTTTCCCCCGTACTGCAATAACCGTAACGCTCAATCAAGCCGGTAATCACGCCTATGGCTTCCCGGGCTGTCTTCGCCCGCTGCAAAGCGATATACATCAGGCTGCCGTAATCTAGCAGCCCCGTAGTGTCCACCAGTTCAGGCCGTCCGCCGAATGTAGTCTCGGTCACCGTCAGCTGATGCTCGTTCATGTTGCCGATGACATTGTATGTTTCCCTGGCTTCCGCGATCTCGCCCAAATAGTTGTTTGTCTCCCAGTCATAAATGAAACGGGTAGCCCCCTTGGCGTGTTCCGCAGCCGGGAAATGGCGCAAATAACCGAAACTGCCGAAATCATCCGCACTGTAGGACACCATGACCGACCCGTCGGCCGAAGCTTTCTTGCCCACAATCAAATTCGTGCAAGCCTCACCATATAAGGCAAAGGCGGCCGCAAATGCTACCGCCATCCCTCTCAAAACTATTGTATTCCTCATATTTAATAAATAAACTCATATTCTTCTATTGTTTCATTGCCACAGCGGTCGGCCACCTTCACGACTAACCGGCGGACTTTCCCGTTCGGGCGCACCGGCGTGTCCGACAAACGGCAAGCCCGCACACCGTCATCGGCAGTGAACAACACGAACTGCCCGTCCACGTATGCCTTGAACGAACGGATTCCGGAACCTTTGTCGGAAACGGAAAAACGGATTCTTGACACTTTCTTTCCCTTTAACGAAGAAAGCAACTTGCATTCCGGAGCCACCGTATCCACGGCCAAAGCATAGCGTTCGCCCAAATCCCGGATTCGCGCCGAATACCAGCCGTCGGCATACGTGCCGCCCACATATCCCCGCGAAGATTCAATGTAACACTGCTCCGGACGCGCCACCGGTTCGCGCGGAGCCAGCATCAGCGTAGCCCTTTTGGCCAACGGGAAAAAATCATCATGCAACGTGTATCGGTTGGAAACGCCGTCTTCCTGAGCCTCTATCCGCACCCTGAGCACATCGTCCTTCATCAACGCGCCCGTGGGAATGCGCAATTCCATTCCCGGCCCCTGCACCACGTTCGGACGGTCGTACATCAACCGTGCGCCGGATGCCATACGCGCCCGTTCCCGTTCGGCCTCTTCGGCCAAAAGCCCGTCATTTCGCGCCCCGCGCACCGTAAACCGATATGTGCGCTGATTCCCTTTCAGGTCTTCCAAGACATATTCAAACACATAGTCCCGTTCTTCACAGATGTCCACCCATCCCCGGTTTTCATCCGTGTGAAGCATGCTCAGCGTATTGCCCGGATCCACAAAAGCCTTCAGATACCAATGCTTCGTCCGGCAGTAGTGCCCGTAATCTCCCCACGCATTCACCAGCGGATTCTCGTCCGGCATAAACTCGTCCATCAGGCTTTGGAACACCTGCCTCCCGTCCACCCGCAACGTGATGCGCCGGATGCCGAACTTGTTCTGCGTCCCGTTCATGTAATCGTCCGCCCACACGGCGGCACCCACTTTCCCCCAAGCCCTCAGCACACGGGCGGAAGCATCAGCCGTCGCGGTGAACGTCACGGGTTCCCCCGCCCCGTTCACCACACCCTGCCCGGGACAAGGATAAAGTTTCAGCCCATGGGCCACGGGCGGCATGTCGTCCTTGGGCAACCTTATGAAGTAAGGCAACGGGTCAATCCGCGCCCCGTCCGCCGCGCGGTGGAGCTCCAGGTGCAGATGAGGGGCCAGCGAAGCCCCCGTATTGCCGCTATAAGCTATCAAATCGCCCGCTTTCACAGGAAAATCCTCCGGCGAAAGCCGCACGTCCACCCGTTCGGACTCTTCCGCATACTGTTGCCTCAGCACCCGTTCCTGCAACTCCGAAACGAAAGCATTCAGATGGCAATACACCGAGATGTTGCCGTCCGTATGCGTGACGTACGCCGCATTGCCGAATCCGTCATATCCCACCGTGAGCCGCGACACGTAACCATCGCTTACCGCCAACACCCGTTTCCCAATCACCCCCTGGGTCTTTACGTCAATGCCACAATGAAAGTGATTGGGGCGCGGCTCGCCGAAACTGCCGGACATCAGGAAAGGAATATCCACGGGCGAATGATATTCCGCCACCTGTGCCGCAAGCGGCAAGGCCAGCATGGCGGAACAAGCCACGATGAAACCTTTCATTGCTTTCAACAAGCCTTAAAACTCATGTCCAACCCCTTGACCGAATGGGTCAATGCGCCGACGGAAATGAAATCCACGCCGCATTCGGCATAGTCGCGCAAGGTATCGAACGTGATGCCTCCGCTTGACTCCGTTTCATAACGCCCGCCGACCATTTCCACGCCTTTGCGCGTGTCGGCCAACGAGAAATTGTCGAACATGATGCGGTCCACGCCGCCGATGTCCAACACCTGCTGCAACTCGTCCAGGTTGCGAACCTCGATTTCTATTTTCAAGTCCTTGCCCTTTTCTCTCAAATAAGCATGGCAACGGTTGATGGCATTGGCAATGCCCCCGGCAAAATCCACATGATTGTCTTTCAACAGAATCATGTCAAACAAACCGATGCGGTGGTTCACCCCGCCACCGATTTTCACGGCCGCCTTTTCCAGCATGCGCATGCCCGGCGTGGTCTTGCGGGTATCCAGGACACGGGTCTTCGTGCCTTCCAACCGTTCCACGTATTTGTGCGTCATGGTGGCGATGCCGCTCATGCGCTGCATGATGTTCAACATCAGGCGTTCCGTCTGCAACAGGCTCTGCACCCGCCCAGTCACCACCATGGCCACGTCGCCAGGCTTCACGTGCGCCCCGTCTTGCATGAGCACCTCCACCTGCATTTCCGGGTCGAAGCGGCGAAACACTTCCTTCGCGATTTCCACACCGGCCAATATGCCTTCTTCCTTAATCAAGAGTTTGGACTTTCCCATTGCTTCCTTGGGGATGCAACACAACGTAGTATGGTCACCATCACCGATGTCTTCCGCGAAAGCCAAATCAATCAAGCGGTCATTCAATTCTTCTACAGACAACATAATCTTTCAAATTTGCAATATTATACGTATAATATATGATTTGAAAGACAAAGATAATGCAAACCGAGCGCAGAACAAAACAAACTCGTTTGTTTTTTATGCCGAGGTGAAGCCTATCTAAAAATAATACAAAACAGTGAGGCACTGAGCAAATCACGGGAATATGATTGAAAGTTAATGATTTACGATGTGCCAAGTTTCATTCTGCCTCAAGCGCAACACGCCGAAAAAGAACGGACAGATACCGGCCATGTGCCGTATTGCATTCGTCAAGAATCGCTATTTTCCAACGCGTTTTGGCCTAAGAGCTTGTTCAAAATTCCAAACGTCGAAAATTTCAAAGCCTGAAACACCCAGTTTCAAGGCCTGAAACACCCAGTTTCAAAGCCTGGAACACCCAGTTTCAAGGCCTGGAACACCCAGTTTCAAAGCCTGAAACACCCAGTTTCAAAGCCTGGAACACCCAGTTTCAAGGCCTGGAACACCTAGTTTCAAGGCCTGGAACACCCAGTTTCAAGGCCTGAAACACCCAGTTTCAAGGCCTGGAACACCTAGACTGCAAAAGACTAAAGATTACGCCGACCCAAACACACTTCCTGCGAGCTATTCCAAAGTTGGCACTACCGGCCAACCCTCTTCGTCCCACGTCATTTCCACGAGAAACAGCTTGCTGGCTCCATCCATCCGGCTGTAACCGTGCGCCATGAAGTAGTCTTTCCCATCGAAATGATAAGCCGCACTGTGGCCAATGGCCACGAACTCTGCATTGCTGCCAACGACCGGACTTCCTCCGCCATGAGCCATATCGCGCCCCTCCTTATCCAAATATGGGCCACAGACATTTTTCGCCCGTCCCACCACGACGTTATAATCGCTCTTTTTCCCCCGGCAACAGAAATCGAAGGACACAAACAAATAGTAGTAACCACCATGCTTGAAAATGAATGGTGCTTCAACGGCATTCGCCTTGGCACCAGGGCTAGGATGCATTTCGTCCGTCCGGCGTGAACAAATCGTGTAAAGCTTCTCCGGTTTCTGCGTCGAAACCATGTCCTTCGACAATTGCACCAACTGGATGCCGCCCCAGAAAGAACCAAACGCCATCCAGGGATTGCCGGCTTCATCGATGACCACATTGGGGTCAATGGCATTGTAATTGCTGCTTTCATGGGAGATAATGACTGCCCCCGTGTCCGTCCATGGTTCGGCACTGTCCGGACTCAACGTGCTACGGTAAGCATGTCCGATGGCAGAAGTGTTCTTTCCGAATGTGGAACACGAATAGAAAATGTGATACTTTCCATCGGCATAAAGGATGTCCGGTGCCCAAGTATGTCCTTTATAGCCCGGCACACTGTCCTTGGCCCACTGAGGAGCAACGGGGAAAACCTCCTGTCCGAAAGTCCAGTCTTGCAAATTCTTTGTGGTCATGGAGGAAATGCCCCATCCTGTAAAATACAAATAATAGGTGTCGCCCTCTTTGGCCATGACGGGGTCGTGCACCAAAGGTTCACGTACCGTTTTTGCCTTTTCTTCCTGCGCAAAAACAAAAATTCCTGTGAGCATCAAAGCCACACAAAACATGCAATATCTCTTCTTCATTTCTTTATCAATTAAAACACGTATTTCATTCTTCCCCGGATAACAGGCGGGACACGGCATCGGTGTAATCGGCCGTTTTCTGCGCCTTATGGATTTTTTTGTGCAGTTTGCGGTCGGCATCCGGGAGCAGATACTCCCAAAAAGCCTTCATCTTCATCAGCAACTGTTTCTCGCCTCCTTCGAGCGTCTGTGCATAATGGTCGAACAAGTCTGCATGGAACAGACGCATACGGGCATAACGCTCAGCCCCGCCCCACGTTTTTCCAGCACGATATTCCGCTGCCAACCAAGGAGCCGCCAGCAACCCGCGCCCAATCATGACACCATGCAATTCCGGCATACACCCAGCCAACCTTTCGCAATCTTCCAGTGTCGCAATATCTCCATTATACACCACCGGATGTCCGCAAGCATCGGCAAAACGGCGGAAAGCATCGCGGTCGCATTCTCCTTTATACTGCTGCTTACCCGTGCGGGCATGCACAGTCACACACGCCAGTTTCACCCCGTTCAACAAGGGCAGCAAAGACATGCACTCATTGGTTTCTTCATATCCCAACCGCATCTTGACGGAAAAGGATACTTCAGGATGGCATTCCACAACCTGCAACACCTCTCCTACCCGTTCCGGAAAAGGCAGAATGCCACATCCCTTCATCTTCTTGGCTACAGCCGGAAAAGCACAGCCCATGTTCAAGTCAATCCGACGATATCCCAAAGGAAGTATCTGGGCCAATAACAGTTCAGCTTCTTCCAATGAACCGGCCAATATCTGTGGCACAAGCATCCCCACGCGATTGTTTTCCGGTAACAGCTCACGCAAATCTTTCCTGCGCATCCCATCATGTTCCCACCGCACAAACGGTGTGTAGTAAGCCTCCACGCCACCGAAATGCTTGTCAAACAAGTTCCTGAAAGGAGCCTCTGTGACGCCTTGCATCGGAGCCATATAAACTTTCAAGCGATGTTCCATTTCATTGTTTCCCTTTCTCCCCCTTATTCAGGGATTGCATAACGCGTTCCATTTCTTCAAACTTTTCTCCCTCGTTCAAATACAGATAAACCTGATACAAAAGCGGTGCCCACCGGTCGGCTTTGTCCGGCGACAGGCTACGCAAGCGTTCCAATGGCTTTCGGGCATTAGAATAACATTCCAACATGTCCATCCTTAGCGTCTGATAGTTCGCACTCCGCAAGTCTATACCTTCCATTTTTTCAGAAATCTCTTTCGCCATGCAGCTATAAGCGAGTCCTTTGAAATAATTTGCTTCCACGTTCAGGCTGTCCAGCGTCAAGACTACATCACAATTGTCCACACAAGCCGGATAATCCTCCTTACGCATGCAAGCCACAGCTTTCGCGTACCAAAACAAATAATTCTTTGGGTCGTATTGTATCATTCGGTCGGCAAAAAGTATGGCTTCGTCATACCGCCTGTTTCGGTTCAAATATTCCACAAGGCTCATAAAAAAATATGTGTGGTCTGGGAAGTTCAGGATACCCTTCTTCAAAGCTTGCAGCCACTGCAACGTATCACCTTGCGCCAAATAAGACCGACACAAATATTCCTGCACGAATTGGCGCTGTCCATGATAACGCAACGCCACCGGCACACAACGCACCACCTTTTCGTAATCTCCCACACTGTAGGCTGCAGAGACCATCCAATAAGCGGCACGGAAATAAGTGGAGTCTGTCTGGTCCAAAAAATCCGGCCTCAACATGGGGTAGTAGGCAGAAGACAAATATAAATCCAGGAAGCGACAAGCTTCGGCGTAATTCTTCTTGCGCAAATAAAAACGCGCGCCATTCAACAAATTGGGACGATAATCCAATAGGCATTTGCGGGCCGGAGCACGGAACTTATATTTCACCTTCCCTCCCGCAGCCGACTCCACGGAATCGCATTGGCGCATATATTGATACACCTTATATATACTATTATAATATAAGGTGGTGTCGTATGCCCGCCCCAAATAGATTTTTTCATTCTCTATGTCGTTGAAACGGCATTGCACACGGGCGGCAGTGAAATAGAGCGCGGCCTTCCTACGGACATTCGTTTCGGACGGAACTGCGTCCAACAGACTTTTCTCTGCGGCAGTCAAACGGTCGGCCACTTTCTTGGCTTCGTTTCCGTCCTCCTCATAACGGGCGTCCTTAATGGTTTTCCGCACTTCGCGAACCACATTTTTACCGTTTGCCGCCACTGCAACGGCAAACATACCCATCATCAGCCAAAGCCACAATCCGTTCTTTCTCATTTTCGTCAACCATAAAGGGGTGATGCCCGCATGAAACGCACACCACCCCTGTCCATTAATCAAACGGCCCACCGTTTATTGTCCGCCGAGATAAGCGTCCATTTCTTTTTCCTTTTCCTTGTCGCCAAGGATATAATAAATCGTTCTCAGACGTGAAGCCCATCTCTCCGGATTGTCAGGCTCAAGCTCCTTGACCTTAAGGAAATATGGCTCACCCTTCTTGTACAGATCCTTCACCTTGACGATTTCCGCATCGTATGCTTTCTGCGTCAACTTCTTCTTTCCGATTTCTTCATTGACGGCATATCCCTCGTTACAGCAGCAAACACCGGCATTGTAATAAGCGTCCGAGAACGTCGGGTCTATTTCCGCGCTCTTTTCGAAGAAAGGCAATGCCTCGTTGTATTTCTCCTGGCCGAACAACACGACGCCCTTGGAATAGTTTGCAATCTTATTGTTCGGATCGGCCGCCAAAAGCTCGTCTGCAAAAGCCAAAGCCTCATCGTTCAGCTTCTTTTCTGCATAATAAGCCAACAGGTTCTGTGCGATGGCTTCGTCAGCCTTGGCATATTGCTTGGAAGCACTAATCCACTGGGTCGTGTCGCCTTGTTCCAGCAACATCATCAGGTGCAACTGGCGCACGGTCTTAGCTTCCTTGTCATATTGAAGCGCTTCTTCGATGTGCGTGGCCACCTTGTCATATTCCTTTCCTTGGTATGCGGCAAGACAAGCATAATAAGCCACTTGGCGCTTGTCAAACACCGTGTCGTTCAACACCGCCGGTTCGCTGGCCACCATCTTCTGCGTTTTGGGGAAGTTCAGCCATGCGTCATACGCCTTGTAAGCTTCCGAGAAATTGTGGTTTTGGAAATTGAACTGGCCTGCATACATCAAGAATGTGCGGAACTTCATCACATTAGCCTTATTCTTCTCCACATATTCCTTATCCTCATCCACTTCATTGCATTTCTCGTATGCGTCAAGGCAGGCATACAAGTTCTTTACGAACTTCGCCGTGTCCATCGGCTGGTGTGCAGCGGCCTTGTTCAGTTCCTCGGCGAAAATACGCTGATAGAGGTCACCTTGCGTGTTCCACGCCATGGCCATGTCCTTCGTCTCCCCGCTGGTCAGGGCTTGTGTCAGAAGTGACTGGGCTTCCGTGTAATTGTTTTCTTCCATGAAGCCCTGTGCCTTCTTCACCAACCTGTTCTGTGCGAACGCACCGGTCGCGGCCACCAGCAACGCGATTGATAATACATACTTTTTCATAACTTTAAAAAATTAAAAGTTCCATATTATTCTGTTGTCTCCTCTTCCTGGTTCTCGCTTTCGGGAGCTTCATTGTTCTCTGCTCCTTCCACGAAGTCAATCATCACTTGCTCATCGTCCTCCTCTTCATCGGCCTGCGTTTGCACCTTGCATACACTGCTGATGTGGTCGTTACGCTTTTCAAGGTTAATCAGGCGGACACCTTGTGTGGCACGTCCCATGATGCGCACGGCAGCCACTTTCAAACGGATGGTAATGCCGCTCTTGTTGATAATCATCAGGTCGTTTTCGTCCGTCACAGCCTTGATGGCCACCAACTTTCCGGTTTTTTCCGTGATGTTCAGCGTCTTCACGCCCTTAGCACCACGGTTTGTCACGCGGTAGTCATCAATGTCCGAACGTTTGCCATAACCCTGTTCGCTGACCACCATGATGGTTTCCTTCTGCGGGTCGTTCACACAAACCATTCCGATTACTTCATCTTCCCCGTCTTCGTCAATCGTCATACCTCTCACGCCGGTTGCCGTACGTCCCATCGGACGGACTTTGCTCTCGTGGAAACGGATGGCCCGCCCATTGCGGTTGGCAATGACAATCTCATTCTCACCGTTGGTCAGCCGGACACCTATCACCCGGTCATCCTCGCGAATCGTAATGGCATTCACGCCATTTGCGCGTGGACGGGAATATTCCTGCAAGCATGTTTTCTTGATAATGCCGTTCTTGGTACAGAACACCACATAGTGTGACTTGCAGAACTCAGGGTCATTCAGGTTCTTGATGCGCAGGCACACGTTGATGGCGTCATCGGAATCAATATTCAGCATGTTTTGAATGGCACGCCCCTTGGAATTTTTCGCCCCCTCGGGAATTTCATAAACCTTCAACCAGAAGCAACGGCCTTTCTGCGTGAAGAACAGCATCGTGTTGTGCATCGTGGCCGGATAGATATATTCCACGAAATCCGCATCGCGCGTACTAGTTCCTTTGCTTCCAACGCCGCCACGCGCCTGAGCGTGGAATTCAGCCAACGGTGTACGCTTGATATAGCCCAAATGGCTGATGGTAATAACCATCTCGTCGTCGGCATAAAAGTCTTCCGGATTGAACTCTTCGCTGGAATAAACAATTTCCGAACGACGGGCATCACCGAATTGTTCCTTCACTTCCACCAGCTCATCCTTGATGACCTTTTTGCAAAGGCTCTCATCACTCAAGATTTGCTTGAAATATTCGATTTGCTTCAACAGCTCGTCATACTCGTTCCGCAACTGTTCCTGCATCAGGTTCGTCAACTGGCGGAGGCGCATCTCCACAATGGCTTTAGCCTGCACTTCGTCCAGTTCGAAACGTGCCATCAATCCTTCTACGGCAGCCTGCGGATTCTGTGCCTGGCGGATGATGTGTACCACCTCGTCAATGTTATCGCTTGCGATAATCAGCCCATCCAATATATGCGCCCGTTCCTCGGCTTTCCGCAGGTCATATTTTGTGCGGCGCACCACAACATCGTGGCGATGAGCCACGAAATTGGAGATGCAGTCTTTCAGCGAAAGTAATTTGGGACGCCCTTTCACCAATGCAATGCAGTTCACACTGAAACTGGTCTGCAAAGGAGTCATCTTGAACAGCTTGTTCAACACCACATTGGCATTGGCATCGCGCTTTACGTCCACCACGATACGCATGCCTTCGCGATCCGACTCATCATTCACATTACTGATGCCTTCAATCTTCTTTTCGTTGACCAAGTCGGCAATCTGCTTAATGAGTTCCGCTTTGTTCACGCCATATGGGATTTCCGTCACCACGATTTTGTCGTGGTTCTCGCCCGGCTCAATCTCAGCCCGCGCACGCATCACCACACGGCCACGGCCTGTCTCGTATGCATCACGCACACCTTGCATGCCATAGATGAATCCGCCGGTCGGAAAATCGGGAGCCTTGACGTATTGCATCAGGCCTTCCACGTCAATTTCAGGATTGTCAATATAAGCCACACAGGCATCTATGACCTCGCCTAAATTATGTGTTGGGATGTTGGTTGCCATACCTACGGCGATGCCGCTGGCGCCATTCACCAACAAATTCGGTATTTTGGAAGGAAGCACCGTCGGCTCGTCCAACGTCCCGTCGAAGTTCTTCGTCATATCGACGGTTTCCTTTTCCAAATCTTCCATCATGGCCTCGCCCATCAATTGCAAGCGGGCTTCCGTGTAACGCATGGCGGCCGCGCTGTCGCCATCCACCGAACCAAAGTTTCCCTGTCCGTCCACCAATGTATAACGCATGCTCCATTCCTGTGCCATGCGCACCAACGCCCCGTAAACCGAAGAGTCACCGTGCGGATGGTATTTTCCCAGCACTTCACCCACGATACGGGCACATTTCTTATAAGGTTTGTCATGGGTGTTCCCCAATTCCCTCATACCATATAATATCCGCCTGTGTACAGGCTTGAAGCCGTCGCGCACATCGGGCAACGCACGAGATACAATAACAGACATTGAGTAATCGATATACGCCTTGCGCATCTCGGTCTCAATGTTCACTTTCATTATTCTGTCTTGGTCCAACATTACTTTTATTTATACTTATATATAAATTCTCTCATTCGCTAAAACGCACGTAAAATTACTACTTTTTGAGAGAATACAAAAGAAAACAACCAAAAATTAACGATTTGGCCTCGCCCGTCAGGATTCAAAAGGACAAGGAATAGTCGTTTGGAGTTCCCCACCTTATCTCGCCTGAACGACTTGGCAACCGCAAGCGGCCAATGGCCATGCCGAACCCGGGCAAAGCACTGCCAATTTGACACGGCAGATTGCCGTCCTTTTCTCCTTAAAATCACCATCCACAACAGTTTACACTTCGCGCACCAACTGTTTTTCGCCTTCACCAAGCGAACACGAAATGCCCCGGCGAACGAAATATTTCGAAAAAAACCGTAAACTGACATTTTTTGGCATGTGTTTTGTATCCTACTTCACATAATATAATTAATTTTGCGAGTGAACTAATCTTCTCTATTTATCAGGCACAGCATGAACAATCAATTTTCAACCAAAATATCAGAAGTTCTCAACTATAGCAAAGAAGAAGCCCAACGATTGCATAACGGTTGTGTGGAACCCGAGCACCTGCTTTTGGGGCTGCTGAAAAACGGAGAGGGAAAAGCCGTGCAGATCTTACGCCTGCTCAACTTGGATTTCAACGCGGTGAGATTGCGCGTGGAACAAACGGCACAGGCTCGCCTTCCTGAAAGCACCGGCGGGGAAAACGAAATCATCTTGAGCGAGAAAGCAGCCAAGATCATGCGCCTCTGCCTGCTGGAAGCACGTATGCTCAAAGCCGACGTGGCCGACACCGAACATATATTATTGGCGATTATGAAGGAAAAAGAAAACAATGCTTGTCGCATCTTGGAAGAACACAGCATTCACTACACCGACATTCTGAACCTGCTCACGCAGAAGACAGAGAAATCAGACGTGCAGTCGGGCTTCGGCTTTCCGGATGAAGACGAAGAAGACGAATATGACAACCGTTCCGCGGACAACGTGATGAACGAACGAAGCAACAGTGGCACACAAACCGCACAGGCACAACGGAAATCGGCCAACAACACGCCGGTGCTGGACAACTTCGGCACCGACCTGACCCGCGCAGCACAAGAAGGAGTGCTCGACCCGGTAATAGGACGCGAAAAGGAAATCGAGCGCGTGTCGCAAATCCTGAGTCGGCGGAAAAAGAACAACCCTATCCTCATCGGCGAACCGGGTGTAGGCAAATCGGCCATTGTGGAAGGTCTTGCCCTGCGCATAGTGCAAAAGAAAGTGTCGCGCATCCTGTTCGACAAGCGGGTTATCGCCCTCGACATGGCGGCCGTAGTGGCCGGCACGAAATACCGGGGACAATTCGAAGAACGCATCCGCAGCATCCTGACCGAACTGCAGAAGAATCCGGATGTCATCCTCTTCATCGACGAAATCCACACCATCATCGGTGCGGGCTCCGCTCCCGGCAGCATGGATGCGGCCAACATGCTGAAACCGGCCTTGGCACGTGGGGAAATACAGTGCATCGGTGCCACGACCACGGACGAGTTCCGCAAGAGTATCGAAAAGGACGGCGCATTGGAACGACGCTTCCAGAAGGTCATGGTGGAACCCACCACGGTGGACGAGACCATCCAAATCCTGGAAAACATCAAAGACCGCTACGAAGACCACCACAACGTGCGCTACACGCCGGAAGCCATCCGCGCCTGTGTCCGCCTCACGGAACGCTACGTGACCGACCGTTGCTTCCCGGACAAAGCCATCGACGCGATGGACGAGGCAGGCTCGCGCATCCACATCACCCACTCGCCCGTGTCGAAAGAAATGGAAGAACAGGAAAAGAAAATCGACACGGTACATACCTTGAAGAATGAAGCGGTGAAGAACCAAAACTTCGAACTGGCCGCCGACTATCGCGACCAAGAAGCCAACCTGCAGGACGAGTTGAACCGCATGAAAGCCGAATGGGAGAAGAAGCTTAGCCAGGAACGGGTGACGGTGGACGAAGAACAAATCGCCGAAGTGGTGTCCATGATGACGGGCATCCCCGTACAGCGTATGGGACGCGACGAGGAGCACAAGCTGAAAGACATGGGCAAGAACCTGAAACGGGAAGTCATCGGGCAGGACGAAGCCATCGACAAGCTGGTGCGCTCCATCCAAAGGGGACGTGTCGGCCTGAAAGACCCGAACAAGCCCATCGGGGCATTCCTTTTCCTCGGCCCGACCGGAGTGGGCAAGACATATTTGGCCAAGAAACTGGCCGAATACATGTTCGGCAGCCCCGATGCGCTCATCCGCATCGACATGAGCGAATACATGGAGAAGCACACCGTGAGCCGCATGGTGGGCGCACCTCCGGGATACGTGGGACACGAAGAAGGCGGGCAACTCACGGAAAAAGTGCGCCGCAAGCCCTATTCCATCCTTTTGCTGGACGAATTGGAAAAGGCACACAGCGATGTGTTCAACATCCTGTTGCAAGTGTTGGACGAAGGAAGGCTGACTGACAGCAATGGCACGACGGTGGACTTCAAAAATACCGTCATCATCATGACCTCGAACTGCGGCACACGCCAACTGAAGGAGTTTGGCGGCGGCATCGGCTTCACCAAACCCGACAATGCCGCGCAGGACAAAGCCTATAGCCGGAGCGTCATCCAAAAGGCGCTCCATAAACAATTTTCACCCGAGTTCCTGAACCGCCTGGACGACATCATCAACTTCGACCAGCTGGACATGGATGCCATCAAGCGCATCGTGGACATCGAGCTGCGCCCGATTGCCAAACGGGTGAAGGAAATGGGCTATGGCCTGCAGGTGGAAGAGGATGCCAAAGATTTCCTCGCCCGCAAAGGATACGACGTGCAATATGGCGCACGTCCGCTCAAACGGGCCATGCAGACCTATCTGGAAGATGCCATCTGCGAACTGGTGCTCAACGACGAACTACACGAGGGCGAGACGCTCACCGTACATGCGGACGGAAGCGACAAACTCCGTGTCACGCACGAATGAAAATCATCCCCGCAAAGGGGCTGAATATATGTTAAAATGCCGGACAGGGATACTGTTTGGCATTTTTTTTGTATAATTGGTGGTAGCCTCCCAATTATTATAAGAGGAACAAAACATATAAAAAAACAAACATATCATGCAAAAAGGTAATATTGGGGTAACCACAGAGAACATCTTCCCCGTCATCAAAAAGTTCTTGTACAGCGACCACGAGATTTTCATCCGCGAAATGGTGTCCAACGCCGTAGATGCCACGCAAAAGCTGAAGACACTGGCCAATAAAGGCGAGTTCAAAGGTGAATTGGGCGAACTGAAAGTCAGCGTAAAAGTGGACAAGGACAACGGCACCATCACCGTGAGCGACCGTGGTCTCGGCATGACGGAGGAAGAAATCGACAAATACATCAACCAAATCGCCTTCTCGGGTGCCAACGACTTCTTGGACAAATACAAAGACGATGCCAACGCCATCATCGGCCATTTCGGCCTCGGGTTCTACTCATCCTTCATGGTGAGCAAGAAAGTGGAAATCGTCACGAAGAGCTACCAAGAAGGCGCGAAGGCCGTGAAATGGAGTTGCGACGGAAGCCCGTCGTATGAAATCGAAGAAGCGGAAAAGGCCGACCGCGGCACAGATGTCATCATGTACATTGACGATGACTGCAAAGAGTTTCTGGAGAAAAACAAAATCGACGAGTTGCTCCACAAATACTGCCGCTTCCTCCCCGTGCCTGTCGTGCTGGGTAAGAAAACAGAATGGAAGGACGGCAAACAAGTGGAAACAGACGAAGACAACGTCATCAACGACACGACGCCGATCTGGACGAAGAAACCGTCTGACCTGAAGGACGAGGACTACAAGAAGTTCTACCGCGACCTCTACCCCATGAGCGACGAGCCTCTGTTCTGGATTCACCTGAACGTGGACTATCCGTTCAACCTGACGGGTGTGCTCTACTTCCCGAAAATCCACAGCAACATCGAATTGCAGCGCAACAAGATACAGCTCTACTGCAATCAGGTGTTTGTCACCGACAGCGTGGAAGGCATCGTGCCGGACTTCCTCACCTTGCTCCATGGGGTCATTGACTCGCCGGACATCCCGTTGAACGTCAGCCGCAGCTACCTGCAGAGCGACAGCAACGTGAAGAAGATTTCGGGCTACATCACCAAGAAAGTGGCCGACCGCCTGCAAAGCCTCTTCAAGAACGACCGCAAGGACTTCGAACAGAAGTGGGACGACATCAAGATTTTCATCAACTACGGCATGCTCACCGAAGAGGACTTCTATGAGAAAGCCAAGAACTTCGCCCTCTTTAAGGACTGCGACGGCAAGTATTTCACCTTCGAGGAATACCAGACGCTCATCAAGGACAACCAGACGGACAAGGACGGCAATGTGGTTTACCTCTACGCGCAGAACAAGGAAACGCAATACAGCTACATTGAGGCTGCCAAGAACAAAGGCTACAGCGTGTTGCTGCTCGATGGCCAACTGGACACGCCCATTGTCTCCATGCTGGAACGCAAGTTTGAAAAGAGCCGCTTCACCCGCGTGGATGCCGACACCATCGACCGCCTCATCGTGAAAGAAGATGCCAACAAGACAGAACTGGAAGCCGGACGAAGCGCCAACCTCTCGGCCATCTTCAATTACCAGATGCCGAAGCTGGACAAGACGGAATTCCACGTGGAGGCACAGGCCATGGGTGAAAACGCCATGCCGGTCATGATTACCCAAAGCGAATACATGCGCCGCATGAAGGACATGGCACACATCCAGGCCGGCATGTCGTTCTATGGCGAAATGCCGGACATGTACAACTTGGTGCTGAACACCGACCACCGGCTGATCAAGGAGGTGCTGGAAGCCAGCGAGAAAGACACGGCCGAACAACTCACTCCCATCGAAGCCGAACTGAAGGGCCTGCATGCGCGTGAAGCCGTGCTCCACCAACAGCAGGACGGCAAGAAACCGGAAGAAATCGACCAGGCACAGAAGGACGAACTCTCGAAATGCCATGCCGACATCGAGGCCGAGGAGAAAAAGAAAAACGACGTACTGGCCGCATACGGAAAGGATAACAAGAAGGTGCACCAGCTCATCGACTTGGCCTTGCTACAGAACGGCATGCTGAAAGGTGAAGCGTTGAACAACTTCGTCAAGCGCAGCCTTGATTTGATTCAATAAGAAATCTCAATACGGCGAAGTCCTGCCAAAAGCGGACGTACTCTATAAAAGAAGTACGTCCGCTTTTTTGGTTGTTCGCCCAGCATGAACCTCGAATCAGTCTGGAAAGCCGGCTGCGGGAAACGAGGCAATAGTCTTATGCCGGAACAGCCCGCATTCTTGGGGATTTAACACCATCTAGAAAAACGAATTGAGTAATACAGAGTTCCTGCTTTTACAAACTTCAGAATGTCGGCAGTCAAAGCCGCCAGGAATGAACTGTCCCGCCTTGCAGGGGGACGAGCCCCGAAGGGGCGGAGGGGGTCTCACACCCACGGGGCGTAACGCCCCTTCTGTTCGCCGTGCGGCGGCCATAATGCCCTTTTGTTTCCCTCGCGGCGGCCATAATGGCCGTTTTGTTCGCCATGCGGAGGGGCGTAACGACCCTTTTGTTTCCCTCGCGGAATGATACGTGGGCGGGAAACCCCTCCGGCTCTTCGAGCCACCTCCCCTGCAAGGCGGAGGAGTTTTTCTCCGCACGGGCAAGTGACGGGAAGCAGGGCACTTGATTACAAATGAATATTCGTCAGTTGTTAAATCCCCAAGATTAGGAACAGTTCCCTTTTATCCTTTTGTTAAATCCCCAAGTTTAGGAACTGTGTCGAAATAATTGCATAAAAAAGGCTTTGAGTATTTCCGCGTATCGCGGAAAATGAGTAAATTAGATGTAGCAAAAAAAA
>CALULT010000020.1 GCA_944321565.1 uncultured Paraprevotella sp.
CTTATGTAAGCCTTTCAATGATCTCTTTTTCTTTCCGCAACCGGTTGTTTTCCTGATTGCGGGTGCAAAGGTACGCCTTTTCTTGCTTTCCGGCAAACTTTCCGGCACTTTTTTTTCAAAAAAATGCGGATTTTCAAGAATCCTGACATGCGGAGGGGAGGACTCCTTGTTATATATACGGGCGGGGGTGGCAGGACTGTCCCGCCCCGCAGGGGGAGTTCCTACCACGCAGCAAAAGTTTCAGAGCCCGGAACACCGAGTTTCAGAGCCTGAAACACCCAGTTTCAAAGCCCGGAACACCCAGTTTCAAACGCTTGGAACACCCAGTTTCAAACGCCTGAAACTCTACGGCAACTCACGCTTCTTTCTTGAATATCCTCGTTCACGACAAAAAACTCCGTATCTTTGCAATCAAATAGCTTTTTTACCGCTTAAGACAATGCCCATCATCGAAATTACTTCACTGGAACAACCCGGCGTGGATGTATTCAGCACCCTGACAGAAGCACAACTACGCAACCGGTTGGAGCCGGAAAAAGGCGTGTTCATCGCCGAAAGTCCTAAGGTCATCCGCGTAGCCCTGGCTGCAGGCTACGAACCGTTGGCTCTCCTCTGCGAACGGAAACACCTCACGGGAGATGCCGCCGACATTGCCGAACAATGCCACGCCCTTCCTGTCTATACAGGCGGACGCGAACTATTGACCCAGCTGACCGGCTACACTTTGACACGTGGCGTACTCTGCGCCATGCGCCGCCCCACGCCGCCACGCGTGGAAGACATCTGCCAAAACGCCCGGCGCATTGTGGTCATCCATGGCGTGACAGACACTACCAACATCGGAGCCATTTTCCGGTCGGCCGCTGCATTGGGCATAGACGGCGTGTTGCTCACCCGCGACTCGTGCGACCCGCTGAACCGCCGGGCGGTGCGCGTCTCCATGGGGTCTGTGTTCCTCATCCCATGGACATGGATTGACCCTGACCTCAGCGACCTGCGCGACCTAGGATTCCGTACCGCCGCCATGGCACTCACAGAAAACTCCATCCCATTGGACAGCCTAATCCTGAAAACAGAACCCAAACTGGCTCTCATCATGGGCACAGAAGGCGACGGACTCCCACAAACAGCCATCGCCGGAGCCGACTACGTGGTGCGCATCCCCATGGCACATGGCGTGGACTCGCTCAACGTGGCAGCCGCCTCCGCCGTAGCGTTTTGGGAATTAAGGAGCATCATTGAAAGTCACCCAACCGGCCAATAAATAAAAGCGCCGCACAAGCTCACACCCGCACGACGCCCAATGAAAACAAATAAAAAAAATGTTTTCTATTTCTTATAATTCTTCAACCCTGTCTGCAGGAAGTCCACATACTTGTCGATGTCCTCATCGTAGGAATAAGACTTGTTCAACGGTTTGCCCTCGTTGTCGAGCAACACGTAGAAAGGCTGGGCATTGGCACCGAACTTGCTGCGCTGCAGGTAGCTCCACTTGTCGCCCACCGTGCGCAACGTGCGCTCTTGCCCATTTTCAACCACTTTGATTGGTTCAGGCAACTTGGCCTTCTCGTCCACATAAAGGGAAATCAGCACGTAATCATCCTGCATGATGTCGGCCACCTTTTGATCCGACCACACAGCCAACTCCATCTTACGGCAGTTCACGCAACCATACCCCGTGAAGTCAACCATCACCGGTTTGCCTTGCTGCTTGGCGTATGCCATTCCCGCATCGAAATCAGTGAAATCCGCCCGCACTTCATTGTCGTAGAGGTTGAAATCCTGGGTGCTCATCGGGGGAGAGAACGCGCTGATGGCCTTCAGCGGCGCACCCCACAAACCCGGCACCATATAAATGGCGAAAGCAAACGAAATGAGTGCCATGAAGAAACGCGCCACGGACGTGCGGTGGTTCACAATGACATTGCCAGACTCGTCGTATTCGTCTTCATCGTGCGGGAAACGCAACCATCCAATCAGGTATGCACCCAACAAAGCGAAAATCACAATCCACAAGCTGAGGAAAGCCTCGCGATCAAGGATGTGCCACCCGTAAGCCAAATCGGCCACGGAAAGGAACTTCAGCGCAAAAGCCAATTCCAAGAAACCGAGCGTGACTTTCACGCAATTCATCCAGTTACCGGACTTAGGCATCGTCTTCAACCAAGCCGGGAACATGGCAAACAACGTGAACGGCAAAGCCAAGGCAATGGCAAAGCCCAGCATACCGATGGTGGGCGCAAGGATGCTGCCCGACGTGGAAACTTCCACCAACAGGAAGCCGATAATCGGACCCGTGCAAGAGAAAGACACCAAGGCCAGCGTGAAGGCCATGAGGAAAATGCTCAGCAAGCCTGTCGTGGATTCCGCTTTGCTGTCCACGGCATTGCTCCACGAAGAAGGCAAGGTGATTTCAAACGCACCAAAGAAGCTGGCGGCAAACACCAACAGCAACAGGCAGAAGAAGATGTTGAATATCGCATTGGTGGAAAGCGCATTGAGCGCACTGGCCCCGAAGATGGCCGTGATGACCAAGCCCAACAACACATAAATGACCACGATGCTCACCCCATAAGTGGCCGCGTCGCGGATGCCTTTACGCTTGTCGCCGGAACGCTTCAGGAAAAAGCTCACCGTCATTGGGATAATCGGCCACACACAAGGGGTCAACAAAGCGACCAAACCGCCCACGAAACCCAGCAGGAAAATTTTCCACCAAGCCTGTTGCGCCGCATTGGAAGCCGCTTCGCCAAAAGCAGCCAGTTCGTCGATGACCGGCGTCCAATAGTCTGTCGTCCCCACGGCCGCCTTATTGTCGGCCGGAACAGCCGCTACTGCCGAATCAACCACTACGGAATCGGCGGGAACGGCAACCGCTTCTTTCGCTTCAACAAGCGGAGCCGCCTCTTCCTTTTTCGCAGATTCAGCCTCGGCTACTTCCTTTTTTTTTTCAGGCGCAGCTTTTGCTGCAGCCGCTTGGGGTTTTCCTTCTCCTTCGAAAGAAAATTCCACATTGGTAGGCGGCATGCAGTTTTGGTCGTTGCAAGCACCATAGTTCAGATAGCCCTTCACGGAATAGCTCGCTTCCGTGATGCGCATCTTCTGCACGAACACGGCCGTACCTTCCATGTAGGACACTTCCATGCCGAAAAGCTCGTCGAAAGCCTTGTGCACGTTGCCGCGCGCCGTCAGCTTGCCGACCGGCTCCACTCCCTTCTGTTCGTCGAAGTTAATGGTAGCCGGAGTGGGACCTCCTTCAGGAATGTCCGTGGAATACACATGCCATCCCGGGTCTATATTCCCGGTAAAGACAATCTCAAATTCGGAATCGGAAAGTTTGTTCTGTGCCACAGAGAACTTCACCGGCTCCTGCATTTGGGCCAAAAGCGGCAAGGCCATGACCCATAACAACAACAAGGATGTTATCTTTTTCATCTTAAAGTTTTTGATTTTGGCTACAAAGATAGCCATTATCCCCGAAACAAGAAAATCGGAAACGCAAAAAAAGACCCGCCCAGGGACTCCGGCGGGTCTTTTGTCTATGTTTTACGTAATGAATTACAATTTCGGTCCTGCTTCTACCAAAGCCTTGCCGGCTTCGTTGCCCGTGAACTTCGCGAAGTTCTTGATGAAACGTCCAGCCAAATCCTCGGCCTTCTTGTTCCATTCAGCTGCATCGGCATAAGTGTCGCGCGGATCGAGAATCTTCGGGTCAACACCCGGCAATTCCGTAGGAACAACGAAATTGAAGTAAGGAATCGTCTTGGTAGGAGCCTTGTCGATAGACCCGTCCAGGATGGCATCGATGATACCACGGGTGTCGCGGATAGAGATACGCTTGCCCGTACCGTTCCAACCTGTGTTCACCAAATAAGCCTTCGCGCCGGAAGCGTTCATCTTCTTCACCAGTTCCTCTGCATACTTCGTGGGATGCAAGCTCAAGAAAGCTGCGCCGAAGCAAGCGGAGAATGTCGGAGTCGGTTCAGTGATACCACGTTCCGTACCGGCCAACTTCGCGGTGAAACCAGAGAGGAAGTAGTATTGAGCCTGCTGATCGTCCAAGATAGATACCGGAGGCAACACGCCGAAGGCATCAGCCGACAGGAAGATAACCTGCTTAGCCGTCGGGCCCTTGGAAACGGGCTTCACGATGTTCTCAATGTGATAGATAGGATAAGAAACGCGAGTATTCTCAGTCACGCTCTTGTCAGCAAAATCAATCTTGCCGTTAGCGTCCACCGTCACGTTCTCCAACAGGGCGTCGCGCTTGATGGCGTTATAGATATCTGGCTCGGACTCCTTGTCGAGGTTGATGACCTTGGCGTAGCAACCACCTTCGTAGTTGAACACACCTTCATCGTCCCATCCGTGTTCGTCATCACCAATCAACTTGCGCTTCGGGTCGGTGGACAAAGTCGTCTTACCCGTACCAGACAAGCCGAAGAAGATGGCGGTGCTAGTGCCGTCCATGTTCGTGTTGGCAGAGCAGTGCATGGAAGCGATGCCACGCAACGGGTTCAGGTAGTTCATGATGGAGAAGATACCCTTCTTCATTTCGCCACCATACCAAGTGTTCAGGATAACCTGTTCGTTGGTCTTCAAGTTGAACACGGTAGCCGTTTCAGAATTCAAGCCCAGGTCCTTATAGTTGTCCACCTTAGCCTTGGCAGCATTGAACGAAACGAAATCGGGTTCGCCATAGTTGGCCAATTCCTCTTCTGTCGGACGGATGAACATGTTCTTCACGAAGTGAGCCTGCCAAGCCACTTCCATGATGAAGCGCACTTTCAGACGGGTAGCCGGGTTGGCACCACAGAACGTATCCATCACGAACAGGCGCTTGCCGCTCAGCTGCTTCACAGCCTTTGCCTTCAGGTCGGCCCAAGCTTCTTCAGAGCAAGGTTTGTTGTCGTTCTTATATTCATCAGAAGTCCACCATACGGTGTCTTTGCTGGCTTCATTGTACACGAAGAACTTGTCCTTGGGAGAACGACCCGTATAAATACCGGTCATCACGTTCACTGCACCCAGTTCTGTCACCTGGCCTTTTTCATAGCCTTCGAGGCTGTCTTTGGTTTCTTCTTCGAACAAAACTTCATAAGACGGGTTGTGGAGGATTTCCTTCACGTCGGTAATACCGTACTTACTCAAATCTAAATTTGCCATTTCTTTAAAATATTTGGTTTAGAATTTCAATTCAATCCATCTCTTCTTTTCACGCTGACAAAATTACAAAGTTTCACGGGCACACGAAACTTTCGCCATCTTATTTTTCTTAATTCAAAATCATTCTTCCGTTAAAATTCCCAAAAGCACGACACATGCGCGACATTTGCCACGCGGAGTTTACAGTTGTGCGAAGTTTTTGTTATTTTTGCTTTGCAATTTCATTTTTAAGTCCGACGACATGAAGATTATCAATTTTGCAGAACAAAAAACGGTCGTGAACAAATACATGGCCGAACTCAGGGATGTGCAATTCCAAAAACACCGGGCAGCATTCCGACACAACCTGGAAAGAATCGGGGAAACCATGGCCTACGAAATCAGCCGCACATTGGATTACAGCACGAAAGCAATACAAACGCCACTGGGTGTCGCGCCCACATTGCTCTACACCGACCACATCGTGCTGGGCACCATCTTCCGCGCCGGCCTGCCCTTCCACCAAGGATTCCTCAACGTGTTCGACGAAGCGGATAACGCGTTCGTGTCGGCCTACCGTTTCTACAAGGACAAAGAATGCCACGAAGTGGGCATACACATCGACTACCTGGCCACACCGGACCTGAACGGAAAAACGCTTATCATCGCCGACCCCATGCTGGCTACCGGAGGAAGCATGGAACTGGGACTGAAAGCATTCGAGACCAAAGGCATTCCGGCCAAAGTCCACCTGTGTTGCGCCATCGCCGCCCAACAAGGTGTGGACTACTTGGCCTCCGTGTTCAAAGACACGGACTACACGCTCTGGTGCGGAGCCATTGACCCGGAGCTGAACGAGCACATGTACATCGTGCCCGGGCTCGGCGACGCCGGCGACTTGGCCTATGGTGAAAAGTCATAGACACCGCTTGCCAGTTACCAAAAGATACTAGCTTTCCAAAAAGAAGATATACTGACTTGGCAAAGTAAGATATCTTATTTGCCCATTTAAGATATCTTACTTTGCCAAGTCAGCACCTTGTGTCTTTTCCTGATTTCACCAAACAAAGGAAAATGCCCGCAGCACAACAAAAACACTGCGGGCACTTTCTTTGCTATTTCAGACTATGCCGGGCGGCTCAAGCCTTCACTTCCCAAATGTCGTTCGTGTAGAGCAACTCCTTGAAGTTATGGTAAGGCTTTTTGGCCTTGATTTCCTCAATCTGCTGGTTGACAGCCTCGTCATACGTGGGAGCTTCCACGTCGCGGATGACGCCCAATGCCACCGGGAAGTCCGGCCCCTCCATCAGTGCCAGCTTCAGATGAAGCGTGTTGTCCACGCAATGCGCGTCGTGCACAAGGATATCCTTCTCCGTCACGCCGTTTTCGCCCAGCTTCACCACTTTCAGTCCGAAGCCTTCCTGCATCAGGCCGTATTCCTTGTTTTCGCCAAACAACATCGGTTTGCCGTGTTCCAGGTAAATGGTGTGCTTGGCACGTCCCTCCTTCGTATAGACGGATTCGTATGCCCCGTCGTTGAAAATCACGCAGTTTTGCAGGATTTCACAGACCGAAGCCCCCCTGTGGGCGTAGGCCGCCTTCAGAATTTCCACTGTACCGGCTGCATCCGTGGCCACGGCACGGGCAAAGAAATGGCCACGTGCGCCGAAACAAAGTTCAGCCGGGCGGAACGGGTCTTCCACCGTGCCGTATGGCGACGACTTGCTGACGAATCCCCTCGGGGATGTCGGTGAATACTGCCCTTTCGTCAACCCGTAAATACGGTTGTTCAACAACACCATATTGATGTCCACGTTGCGGCGGACAGCATGAATGAAGTGGTTGCCGCCGATGGCCAAGCCGTCACCGTCACCGGAAATCTGCCACACGGCCATGTCCGGATTAGCCACCTTGAAGCCTGTGGCTATCGCCGCCGCACGTCCATGGATGGTCTGCATGGCGTAAGTGTTCATATAATAAGGTAAACGGCTGGAACAACCGATTCCGGAAATCACGGCCGTCTTGTGAGGCGCCACCCCGATTTCGGCCATCGCCTTGTGCAGGGAAGACAGGAAGAAATGGTCGCCGCACCCCGGGCACCAGCGGGGTTGCCCTTTTTTATAGTCTTTTGCTGTATATTCGCTCATTTTCTTTATGCTTAGGAAGTTGACTATTTGTTGTAAATCTCATTGAAGGCCGCCACCAGCTCGCTCACCACGAAAGGCTGCCCCTTGACTTGGTTGAACTGATAAGGCACGAAGCCGTCCACCTTCATCCGCAAGTAGGCGGCAAACTGCCCGAGATTCTGCTCGGCCACCACCACCTTCGGGTATTTCCTCAACACCTCGGCCGTGTTGGCAGGCAACGGGTTCAGGTAAGAGAAATGCGCCAAGGCCACTTTCTTGCCCGCCGCGTTCATCTCGTCCATGGCGGAATGCAGATGGCCGTATGTGCCCCCGAAGCCCACAACCAACAGTTCGGCATCGTCCACGCAGCCTTGCACTTCCACGTCGGGCACCGGAATCTTGGCCACTTTCTCGGCCCGCAAACGGCACATCAGATCGTGGTTCTCGGGGTCGGTGCTGATGGCACCCGTGTGCCCGTCCTTTTCCAATCCGCCAAGGATGTGCATGAAGCCTTCCTGGCCCGGAATGGCCCAATAACGAACTTGCGTTTCGGGATTACGCATATATGGCGTGTAGCTCCCAGCCATGTCAGGTGTCACGTATGGCGGGTTGATGGCAGGATATTCGTCCAAGTCGGGCAACTTGAAAGCCCCCGAGCCGTTGGCCACGAAAGCATCCGTGAGCAACACCACCGGTGTCATGTGCTCCAAAGCCATCTTGCAAGCATAATAGGCCGCGTCGAAGCAGTTGGTCGGCGAAGTGGCAGCAATCACCGGCATGGGCGACTCTCCATTACGTCCGAACAAAGCTTGCAAGAGGTCTGTCTGTTCACTCTTCGTGGGCAGTCCAGTGGAAGGACCGCCGCGTTGCACGTCCAAGATGACCAGTGGAAGCTCGGTAATGACTGCCAAGTTCATCGCTTCGGACTTCAGGCACACGCCCGGCCCCGACGTGGAAGTCACGGCCAACGCGCCCGCAAACGCAGCACCCACGGAAGAGGCGCATCCGGCAATTTCGTCCTCGCACTGCACCGTAGTCACACCCAAGCTCTTGTGCTTGGACAATTCATGCAATACGTCCGTGGCCGGCGTGATGGGATACGACCCCAAATAAAGACGTTTCCCGGCCTTCTCGGCAGCGGCAATGAAACCGTAGGCCGTGGCCTTGTTGCCCATGATGTCCATGTATTTGCCGGGTTTCTTGGTCTTGGAATCCACACGGTAGGTATGTGCCACCGAAGCGTGGGTGTTGGCTCCATAATCGTAACCGGCCTGCACCACCTTGATGTTGGCTTCGGCCACTGCCGGTTTCTTGGCAAATTTTTCGCGCAACATATTGAACGCGATTTCCAAATCGCAGTTGAACAGCCAGCACACCAACCCGAGGGCGAACATGTTGCGGCACTTGAGCACCGCCTTGTTGTCCATGCCCGAATCGGCCAGGCAGTCTTTCACCATCTGCGTAATGGGAGCGGCAATCACATCGTTCTTGATGCCCATCTCCTCAATGGGATTATCGGTCGTGAAAGCCGCCTTTTCCAAATCCTTGGCCTGGAAGCAATCCGTGTCAAGGATGATGCAGGCCGTCGGCTTGGCATATTTGTATTGTGTCTTCAACGCTGCCGCGTTCATGGCCACCAGCACATCGCACTTGTCGCCCGGTGTATAGACCCGGCCAGCCCCGATATGTACCTGAAAAGCAGACACCCCCGTGAGCGCACCCTGCGGGGCGCGGATGTCTGCCGGATAATCGGGGAATGTGCAGATATCATTCCCCACCGTTGCGGAAACCGTGGAGAAAATGTTCCCGGCCAATTGCATCCCGTCGCCGGAATCGCCCGAGAAACGGACCACCACCTGGTCCAATTCTTTTACTTCTAATGGTTCAGCCATTTGCTTATGGAATTTATTGGTTATTGTATATTCTTCCTACCTTAACGCTGCAAATATCGTAAAGAAATGCCAAAAAACAAAATTTTTCGCTATAAAAAGTAACCTTAAAAGGGATTTTCCTTGCAGATTCGTCATGAGAACCCATGTTTGCCTTGCACCTCATTGAGCATTCGGGCACATGACAAACAAAATGGCACACAAACAGCCCTTACATGAATAAATATGCAAACAACACGCCTTGCCCCCGAAAGGACTTCTGCCATTTCTACAGACTTCCTGCCAAACGGGAACCACAAAGCTAAAAACAACAAAAAAGGCCGCTTCCGCCTCGCGGAAACAGCCCTCCAAACTTTTACCAGCAGATGCGCCTATGCGCGCTGCCCCAACTTGTCATCAATAAAGATAAGGGCGGACTTGCCGGCTTTGCGGATTTTCTCCACGATGCCTTGAGCCGTGGCTTCCTCTTCCACCTGTTCGCGCACGTAGCCCCACAGGAAATCCTGAGATGCCATATCCTTATCTTCGGAAGCCACCTTGACCAAGTTCTCAATCAGCTTCGACACTTGGCACTCGTGTTCATACACATTCTCGAACACTTCCAACACCCCGTCCCACTGCTGCGGCACGACATCCACCTTGTCCACCTTGGCCACGCCACCGCGCTTAATGACGTAATCAGCCAATCCGTAGGCATGGTCCATTTCCTCTTGCGACTGTTTCTTCAACCAAGTGGCGCAACCGTCATAGCCTTCCTTCTGCAAGAAGAATGCCATGGAAAGATACAAGTTGGCCGACCACATCTCGGCCGTGATTTGCTCGTTAATCGCTTTCTGTAATTTGTCTGAAATCATTTCCGTAAGAATTAAACGTTAAACATTCTACTTCCATCTACTACAACTACAATGCCAAACACGCACAAAGCCGTCACGATGACAGCTATTTATTCTTAAAAAGGAGTTATAAAGAACCGCGGTGAATCAGGTCAAGAAATTCCTCGCGCGTCTTTGCCTGGTTGAACGCTCCCGTGAAGTCGCTCGTCGTCGTAATGGAGTTTTGCTTTTCCACGCCCCTCATCTGCATGCACATGTGGCGTGCCTCCACCACCACCATGACTCCAAGAGGGTGGAGAGCCTGGTCGATGCACTCCTTGATTTGGAGCGTCATGCGCTCCTGCACCTGCAAGCGGTGGGAAAAACAATCCACGACACGTGCGATTTTGCTCAACCCCGTAATGTAACCATTCGGAATATACGCCACATGCACCTTTCCATAAAACGGCAAGAGATGATGCTCGCATAAGGAAAAGAAATCAATGTCCTTCACAATGACCATGTGCCGGTAATCTTCCTTGAACTTGGCCGAATTCAATATCTCTTTCGGGTCTTCGCCATATCCCCTCGTCAACATACGCATGGCCTTGGCCACCCGATAAGGTGTCTTCTGCAAACCTTCGCGCGCCACGTCTTCGCCCAACAGCTGCAAAATGGCTGCATAATGTTCCTCCAGCTCCGGTTGGGCACTCTCCCTATAATCCTGAAAATCCTCCATCAATAAGGTATTTGTATCACAGACTTCACAATCAGCGCCTCGTCGAACTGTTCCGTTGCCCGCAACTCATGCAAAAACTGGCTAGCCTCCTCATAAGTCCTGAAATCGCCCACCCGGCATATCCACCGCGGGCTTTGGAAATGCGTATAAGTCGGCATGTCAAAATAATGCTTTACCTTTGCGGCCATCCGCTGGGCTTCCTGACGAGAAGTGCGGGAATTACCCCCGGCATACACTTGGATGCGATAGCCCACGGCCTTCATCTTCCGCACCGGCTGTTTCACGCCATCTGCGGAACCGTCGCTTTTGCCTTTTTCGGCCTTATCCGCCGCGGCCTCCACCGGCATCGTCCCGTTGACCAACCGCGTGATAGCCGCTTCCTGTACCACACGCACCGTACCTTGTCCGGCCACGTCCTTCACCAACTTGTCCATAAATTTCTGCTGCGCCATGGCAGGCAACAAGCCCAAGCATAAACATAACGACAAGAATAGCTGTTTCATATCATCCGTTTTTCCAATAAATAAAAGGAGCTGTCCCGGACAAGCCTTGCAGCCGGGACAGCTGGCATATCATAAAAAAAGGATTTAAGCCTTCCAGGCATCAATAATGCCCTTGAAGTCGGCGCACTTCAATGCAGCGCCACCAATCAAGCCGCCATCCACATCGGGTTTAGCAAAAATCTCCTTGGCATTCGAAGGCTTGCAACTTCCACCATAAAGAATTGACACGTTCTCACCAGCCTCGGCACCGAACTTCTCTGCAATGGTGCGACGGATGAAAGCATGCATCTCTTCGGCCTGGTCTGCCGTAGCCGTCTTTCCCGTGCCGATAGCCCAAACCGGTTCGTAAGCCAAAATGATGTTAGAGAACTGTTCTGCGGTCAAATCAAAAAGAGAACCCTCCAATTGTGCCTTGACCACTTCGTTCTGACGGTCAGCCTCACGCTCTTCCAGCACCTCGCCGATGCAGAAAATCACCTTCAGGCCGTTGGCCAAAGCCAAGTTGACCTTTTCCTTCAGGATTTCGGCTGTCTCGCCATAATAGGCACGACGCTCGGAATGGCCAAGGATGACATACTGCGCACCGGTGGATTTCACCATGGCGGCAGAAACCTCGCCCGTATAAGCTCCCTTTTCCTTGTCCGCGCAATTCTCGGCACCCAAGCCTACCAAGCCGGCATCTAACACATTGGCCACAGAAGCCAAATGAATGAAGGGGGTGCAGATAATCACGTCGCAATTGGGCTTATCGGCCTCCAACGCGGCATTCAATTCAGTAGCCAAAGCCACACCTTCCTGCAGGTTCAGGTTCATTTTCCAGTTGCCTGCTACAATTTTCTTTCTCATGTCTTTTTGTTTTAAAAGGTTATTAATCCTGTTTTTATGTTTCATTCGCTTATACATCTTGCTACCCATCCATATCCGGTCGGCGGTGGTCAACAAGAATAGCGGAACAAGGAACCACAAAATGACCCGCAACGTCTTCATCGTCCGCGAATCCAATTGCAGCCTCCCCCATTCGCTTTGTTCCAATGGTTTCTCCAAATCCGCCTCATCCGGAAGATTGTTGCAGCTCCACTTGTTGTACACCGTCCCGCCTTTCAACAGCAACAATCCAGGATTGGAACGGACTATGGTTTTCAACGTGATGCCGTCCACTATCCCAAACGGGTAATCAGCCCCCTCCAGATCCTGCCACTGCCTGATGGCCTCATCGCCAGATGCCGTCAGGCAATAAAAGGCATAACCATGCATCTGGCTATAATCATAAATCTCATTGATGCGGTCGATATTGCTGTCGTCCGCCTGTTCCAAATAGGGCGCAACCAAAAGAAACATGTAATTGCTGTCCGAAAGAATGGCATCCGTCACATCCTCGCCATCCGGCCATGTCATCACCGAAAAGTCATGCACCGGCGGCACATAGCCCTCTTTAACCAGCACCGTTTTGCTGTCCACAAAGTGCCAAGCCGTGTCCTCGGGATAACCGTCCACGGAAAACTCTTTCCGCACCCCGTCTTTCTCCAAAATAAAAGTCGTAACGAACTCCGGCCCCTCTTCACCTTCGGGCACCTGCATGCCTTCAGGGAGATTCATCCCAATATGATAAGGACGAAAATCGAATACTGGCAGATAATAGAGGCAATAGCCGGACAAGACCAAGCCGAACACAATCGAATACATGGAAATAGTCCATTGGTTGCGCTCGGAAACAAAACGCGGCATCAAACGTGAATAACGGAACACTACCACCGCCATCAGCAACAATGCCACATTTTTCCAAAATGTCTGCCAATTCGTCAACTCCACGGCATCGCCAAAACACCCGCAATCGGACACAGGATTGGCCAATGCCAAATACAAAGTCAACGGGGTCATGACAGACAAGAACAACAGATAGAGCCACGGGGTCATGCGGCGGCGTATGCCAAAGAACATGAACACTCCAATACAAAATTCAAACACGGACATGAGTATGGACAAACCCAAAGGCACAAAGACCGGCAACCAGCCATCCATGCCAAAAGCCTCCAAATAATCCTCAATCTTGTATTGAGTGCCACGGGGATCCACCAGTTTCACCAAACCGGAAAAGGTGAACGTCAATGCCAGCAACATCCGGCACAGGTTCACCAACATCCACATACATTTCCGCCCTGCCTTATTCACCGAACGTCAATTTTATTAAGCCGAACACGGCGTAATTCATCATATCCATATAATTGGCATCCACCCCTTCGGACACCAATGTGCAACCCGCAAGCGATTCGATTTGCTTGGTGCGATAGAGTTTCATCAGAATCAAGTCGGTATAGGAACTGATCCGCATGCCGCGCCATGCCTCATCATAATCATGGTTCTTTTTCAGCATCAAGTCTAGCGAACGGCGCGCATGTTTGTCATAATACTCCAACGCCTGTTCTGCCGTCATGTCTTCGGTGTCGGCATATCCCAACTCCAGCTGTATCAACCCCACGATGGCATAATTGACAATTCCCACAAACTCCGGACGGATGCCTTCGCCCACCCATGACTCACCTTTGATTTCCAAATTCCGGATGCGGTTGGCCTTGATAAAAATCTGGTCGGTCACAGAAGAAGGGCGCATGATGCGCCATGCCGCACCGTAATCGTGCAGCTTCTTGGAAAACAGCTCGCGGCACTCCGCCATTATCTGCTCAAATTGTTCCTGCGTATTCATTCTTTTCCGTAAAGACGTATTTACATACGGTGCAAAGTTAACACAATTCATTGATAAAACAAAAGGAGTTTGCCATGCAAATGACAAACTCCCACCATTATCAGGAAATTGCTTATGAATATTTAATGATTTGCCCCGGACGAAGTATCGTCTTTCGGGTAATCCCATTCAACTTACACAGCTTGGAGACTGTCGTACCGTACTTGGCGGCTATGACAGAAAGACTCTCCCCGGATTTCACACGGTGAATTTTCGTACGCGGACGCGCTGTAGGCTTCGGACGTGTCGTCGTGCTTTTCGATGCAGCCTGGCTTTTCTTACCGGAACGGAACATGTAATAATCCCCCGTCACATCCTGTGCCACGAAATCAAACATTTCGGCCGGATTGATAGCCTGCCCCAGGAAACGCGTCTCGAAATGCAAGTGCGACCCAGTGGAACGTCCCGTGTTACCACCCAATCCGATAGGCTCGCCCACTTTCACGATTTGGTTTTCGGCCACAAGTTGCTTGGACAAATGGCCATAAACTGTTTCCAAACCATTCGGATGACGAATCACCACATACTTTCCGTAGCCACCGCGTTCGTATTTCACGATACGCACCTTCCCACTGAACGCCGCGCGTATGGTATCACCGATATACACCTTGATGTCAAGACCTTTGTGCTGACGGCGGAAGCTGGCACGGTAACCATAGTTGGAGGTTATCCGCCGGCTCGGCGTCGGCATGCAAAAGTGCCGCAAGTCTATCTTGTATTCTTCCGGCACTTCTACATCATAACGGTGTGCATACTCGTTGTTCCAATCGGGATAAAGGTCAGCTGCAGGATTTTCGAGCATCTCGTCGCCCATCATGCGCTGCAATGCGACCGAGTCAATGGCTCTCATTTTTTTGTCTATGGGTGCCTGGCGAGCCAACAAGTCCTGCCCCGCAACGGGCAGGCTCAGCATAGCCAAAACCACCACAGTTCCTGTTTTGAATCCTTTAAAATTGAAAAACATCTAGCACTGATTATTTAAGTTCGTTTATTCTTCTTTTCTATTTCAACGTTCATCCAACGCATACATGAAATTCATGTTCGATGGCGTGTAACTGAAAATTTCTTCAGGCTTGAAGAAACGCGCCAACTCCACCGCCGCCGTCTCCAATGAATCCGATGCATGGACAATGTTCTGCTGGTTGCTCACGCAATAATCGCCCCTTATCGTGCCAGGGTCAGCGTTTCTTCCGTTTGTCGCTCCCGTCATGGCGCGCACGACACGCACCGCCTCAACGCCTTCCAGGCAACAAGCAATCACAGGAGTAGCCATCATGGAATCTTTCAACATCTGGAAGAAAGGTTTCTCGCGCAAATGGGCGTAATGCTCGTTCAATATAGCATCCGTCAGCTGCATCATCTTCATCCCTGCCAACCTCAGTCCTTTTTTCTCAAAACGGCTGATAATTTCCCCTACCAGCCCGCGCTGTAATGTACAAGGTTTCAACAAGACTAAGGTTTGTTCCATGGATTATTCTTTTTTTAATTCTACTTGATGTATAGTGTCCTAAAAACACTAACGGACGCAAAGATAACCTTTTTAGTCCAAAAAGGCAAGGATATTCGCAAAAAATGTCCCATTCGCGATATTTTTTTAAGAAATCGCGCTCCAATCCACCAACGTTTTCCGCAGTTTTTCCAGCTGTTTCCACATCACTTGATTTTTCTCCGCCGCACAATAAGGGTCTTCGTCCAACACCTTCTCGGCCGTGTCACGTGCCAGTTGCAGGATTTGCCCATCACGCGCCAAATCGGCCAGCCGCAAGTTAAAAGCCAGCCCGCTTTGCTGTGTGCCCTCCAAATCGCCAGGCCCGCGGAGCTTCAAATCAGCCTCGGCAATTTCAAAGCCGTCGTTGGTTTCAGTCATGATTTGAATACGCTTACGCGTATCGGCACTCAACTGGTACCTTGTCACTAAAATGCAATACGATTGGTCTGCCCCACGCCCCACACGGCCGCGCAACTGGTGCAACTGCGCCAATCCGAAACGTTCGGCATTCTCGATGACCATCACGGACGCATTGGGCACGTTCACTCCCACTTCGATGACTGTCGTGGCCACCAATATCTGCGTCTCTCCCGACACGAAAGCCTGCATCTCCGCTTCTTTTTCCGCCGGCTTCATTTTTCCATGCACCCGGCTGATACGGTATTCCGGCAAGGCGCGGCACAATTGTTCATAGCCTTCCTCCAAATTCTTGATGTCCATCTTCTCGCTTTCCTTAATCAGCGGATAAACGACATACACCTGGCGTCCTTCGCCCAATTGACCCCGCATCATGCGGTAAAGGCTCTCCCGCCGGTTGTCAAACTGGTGGACAGTCTGGATGGATTTCCGCCCGGGAGGAAGTTCGTCGATGACCGACACTTCAAGGTCGCCATACAAGGTCATGGCCAACGTGCGCGGAATCGGCGTGGCCGTCATGACCAGCACATGCGGCGGGTTCCCGCTTTTCTTCCACAATCGGGCACGTTGCGCCACCCCGAAACGATGTTGTTCGTCGATGACCACCATGCCCAGCGACTTGAACACCACCGTATCTTCCAACACGGCATGTGTTCCGACCAAGACATGCACGTCACCATGCTCCAATCCTTCCAATACTTCTTTACGACGTTTGCCCTTCACCGTCCCCGTCAACAGTTCCACCCGCACCGGCAAACCATCCAGCATTTTCCGGAACGTGCCGAAATGCTGCTCGGCCAATATCTCCGTAGGTGCCATGATGCAAGCCTGGAAGTCATTGTCCAACGCAATCAGCATGCTCATCAACGCAACCAACGTCTTCCCGCTACCCACATCGCCTTGCAACAAACGGTTCATCTGCCGCCCACATCCCATATCCTGGCGAATTTCACGAATTACCCGTTTCTGCGCCCCGGTTAGCTCGAAAGGAAGATGCCTTTCATAGAATTCATGGAACAAGGAGCCGACCCGTGCGAAGACATAGCCCCTGTACTTTTGACGGCGGTCGCGCGCATACCTTATTATATTAAGCTGGATATAGAACAGTTCCTCAAACTTCAACCGGAATTGGGCTTTCCGCAAGTCCTCCGCACAGGTAGGATAATGTGCATGGCGCAAAGCTTCGTCCAACGACACCAAATGAAGTGACGAGACCAAATAACCGGGAAGCGTTTCGGGAATGACAAAATCTATTTTCTCGAACAACGTGGTGGTGAAATGCTCTAACGAACGGGAATTCAGCCCCGCGCGTTTCATTTTCTCCGTCGTATTGTAATAAGGCTGCAAGCCCATGGAGTTCAGGTGCAGGCTGTCTGCCGGGTCAATATCCGGATGCACAAGGTTGATACGCCCGTTGAACACACTCGGGCGACCAAACACCACGTAATCTGTCCGCACCTTGTAAGCCGAAGTAACGTATTTCAATCCGTTGAACCACACCAGCTCCACCAGTCCTTGCCCATCCGTGAAGTGAGCCACCAAGCGACGCTTTCGCCCTTCGCCCTCTGTCTCAAAACTTAAAATCTGCCCGCGGATTTGCACGTATGGCATATCACCCGTCAGTTCATGAATGTAATACAAGCGTGTCCGGTCGATATGCTTATAAGGAAAAGTATAAAGCAGGTCATGCAGGGTGTGAATCTGCAATTCATCCCCCAACACCTTGGCCCGTTGCGGTCCCACGCCGGGAAGATACTTGATGTCATGATGCTCAAGGTCTATCATCGCATGCGGACAAGATGGCTTCGGCCACCGTCAAGTCAAAAGGCGTGGTGATTTTGATGTTTTCCCTGTTTCCCGGCACCAACGCGACCGCCACGCCCGATGCTTCCACCACCGAAGCATCATCGGTGAAAGAAGGTTGGTAAGGGCGCGCGTATGCCGCCTTTAGCAAGCCGGCCCGGAAGGTCTGCGGTGTCTGCACCAGCCGGTAACGACTGCGGTCTTCCGTGCGGCTTCCCTTGTCATCATCCGACAACCGCCGCAATGTCTCTACCACATCTGTTACCGGCACAACGGCTCCGACACGGGCGGCACAGTCAAAACAAGCCGCAATAACTTTCTGCGCCACAAACGGACGCACCCCATCGTGTACGGCCACCAAGGCATCCGCGTCTTCGTCCGGCACACAAGCCAGCCCGTTGGCCACGGAATGGAAACGGGTCTCTCCCCCGTCGGCCACACGATGGGGCACGTCGAAGGCATATTCTCGACACAATTCCCGCCAATAGTCCTGTTGCGACACAGGCAACACCAATATCAGGCACATTTCCGCGTCAAAAGCATGGAATGCGTCCAAGGTGCGCATCAACACAGGCCGTCCGCCGACGGGAAGGAACTGTTTGGGCACGTCTGCCCCCATGCGCAGCCCCTTCCCTCCGGCCACAATGACCGCATATTTCCTCATCCTGCCACTTCGTTATAAAGCATGCCGCAACGCACGGCCTCGGCTTTTTCTTTTCCGGCCAAACGGGCGGCAATGGCAAATCCGAACTCAAACACTGCCGCCGGCCCCTTGCCGGTAATGAACTGTCCGTCCTCCTGCACCAAGGCACCCGTGTATTCCGCTCCTTCGAGGTTTTCCTCGAAACCCGGATAACAAGTAGCCTTCAGCCCTTTCAGCAAGCCCATCCGCCCATACACCAACGGTGCGGCACAAATGGCGGCCAAGGGCTTTCCTGCCTCGTATTGCCGCATGATGCCTTCGGCCAGCTCCTTGCTGGCCGCCAGGTTATAAGCACCCGGTAGTCCGCCGGGAAGCACCAACATGGCCGCAGCCGAGAAATCCACTTCGTCCAGCAACATGTCGGCCGCCACCTTAATGCCATGCGCACCCGTCACCATCTTCTCGCCAGTCATCGACACAATGCGAATCTCCACGCCTGCACGACGCAGAATGTCCACCACAGCTAACGCCTCGACTTCCTCCGCGCCTTCGGCAAAAAACAAATACACTGTTTCCATATACCTTAATTTAAATATAATGAATAATCCTATTCGCCCCCGACAGCCTTCTGCACGTCCGCCCCCGACGGAGATTGGAACACGCGCAGTCCGAATTCGGGAATCACGGCCAGCACGTGGTCGAACACGTCGGCCTGTATGCCCTCATAAGGCACCCACTCCTTGACCGTAGAGAAGAAATACAGCTCTACCGGAATGCCTTTGTCCGTGGGTTGCAGGTGGCGCACCATGCAATGCAAATCCGGATTCGTGAAGGGCAGGCTGCGCAGGTAAGCCGTGAGATAAGCACGGAACACGCCCAAGTTGGTCTGCCGCCGCCCGTTCACTTTCACGCTATCATCTATTCCATTGGCCTCATTATACGCTTTCAAAGCCTGCTCCTTTTCGTCAATATAATCCTTGAGCAGGCTGATTTTGCGAAAACGCTCCAGCATCTCCTCCGTGCAAAACCGCACACTCGTCATGTCGATGCACACCGACCGCTTGATGCGCCGTCCACCGCTCTCCCGCATGGCGTTCCAATTTTGGAAAGCGTCGCTCACGAGCGCGTAAGGCGGGATGGTTGTCACCGTGTTGTCCCAATTGCGCACCTTCACCGTGTTCAGCGTCACCTCGGTCACGATGCCGTCGGCCTCATACTTGGGCATCTTGATCCAATCGCCCACCTTCAGCATGTCGTTCGCCGAAAGCTGGATGCCGCTCACGAAGCCCATGATGCTGTCCTTGAAAATCAACATCAGGACAGCCGCCGAAGCACCTAGCCCGGCCAACAGCGACACGGGGTCTTTGTCTATCAGCTCGCTGAGTATCACGATGCCGCCCACGAACCACATGGCCACCTGGACGGTCTGCATCATGCTCTTCAACGGACGGTTGCGAAAGCTCTCCTTGTCGCTGTAAATACTATAAACAGCCTTCAGGAAAGCGTGGACAAACAGCAGGAACGAAACGACAATGAACACGAAACAGACGCGCTGCACCAAATCGACTGCCCACAGGCTAGAACCCGAGAACACCGAGGGGATGAACACGTAAATGACCACCGGCATCACCATGTGGCTCAACCGCACCATCACCTTGTGGTCGAACACCACGTCGTCCCACTTCGCCTTGGTATGGCGCACCACCTTGGCCACGGCCTTCAACACCACGTGGCGGCAAATCACGTCGGCCAAGAAAGCCACGCCAACCAAAAGAAGCAGGGCCACGACATGCCCTAGCACGACAGCCAAACCGTCTCCCGCGCCCCACGACGAAAACAGCGCCGTGCTCCGCTCCAGCAAATCCATATTCTTCATGCCCGTATGCAGCCCACGCGCGAGCCTACTTCAAACAGTCCAGATAACGCTTTATCGTTTCTTCCAATCCCAAATAGAGGGCATCACAAATCAACGCATGCCCGATGCTCACCTCATCAAGCCCGACGATCTGGTCGTGCATGAACTTCAGATTTTCCAGGCTCAGGTCGTGTCCGGCGTTCACCCCCATCCCCAAGCTCTTGGCCACCCTGGCCGCTTCCACGAAAGGCGCAATGGCTGCCTCCGGGCCAGCGGCATAAGCCGATGCGTATGGTTCCGTGTAAAGCTCCACCCGGTCGGCCCCGGCTTTGGCGGCATACTCCACCATCTCCGGCTCCGCATTCACGAAAATAGAAGTCCTGATGCCTTTTTCCTTGAATTCCCCTACGATTTCTGTCAGGAACGCCAAGTTCTTCTTCGTGTCCCATCCCGCGTTCGACGTGATTTGGTCGGGCGCGTCGGGCACCAATGTCACCTGTGTGGGTTTCACTTTCAGCACCAAGTCATTGAACTTGTCAATGGGATTGCCTTCGATGTTGAATTCCGTGCGCAGCACCGGCTTCAAATCATATACGTCCTGGTAACGGATATGTCGCTCGTCGGGACGGGGATGCACCGTGATGCCCTGTGCCCCAAACCGCTCACAATCCAAAGCCACCTTCACCACGTCCGGGTTGTTTCCGCCCCGCGCGTTACGGATTGTGGCCACCTTGTTGATGTTCACACTTAGCTTCGTCATCTTTATATTCCTTATTAATTTCGTCACTAATAGGACAAAGTTAGAAAAAAATACTATATTTGTAAGCGCATAACGCGATAGAAAGTCTTAATTAATCTTAGTAGAATGGCAGAAAAGCTCAAATTCGCCCTTTTCGGCAACGTGTATCAAGCCAAGAAATCGGCCTCTGTGAGGCAACTTATTTCCCTGCTGACCGCCCGCGGAGCCGAACTCTATATTGAATCCGGATTTTACAATTACCTTACGAAGACGCTCCGCTTCAGCTGTCGCCCCACAGGATTGATTACCGGACGCGACTTCTATGCCGATATCGCAGTGAGCATGGGCGGCGATGGAACGTTCCTGGCCACAGCCGCCCGGGTGGGCGACAAACGCATCCCCATCTTGGGCATTAACATGGGACGGCTCGGCTTCCTGGCCGATGTGTCCCAGGACGAGATAGAGGAATGCATCAACGACATATACAACCACACATACAAAATCGACGAGCGTAGCGTCATCGAAGTGCTATACGAAGGGCCGCGTCTGGCAGGATACCCCTTCGCGCTCAACGAAGTGGCCGTGCTCAAGCGCGACAATTCTTCCATGATTTCCATCCGCGTGGAAGTCGATGGCGAATACCTTGCCACCTATCAGGCCGACGGCCTCATCATCAACACGCCCACCGGCTCCACGGGATATGCCCTGAGCGTGGGAGGCCCCATCATCGTGCCACAGTCCGGCACGTTCTGCATCACCCCCGTGGCTTCCCACAGCCTCAACGCACGTCCCATCACGCTCCAGGACCAAGCACGGCTCACGCTTTCCGTGGAATCACGCAACCACAACTTCCTCGTGGCCATCGACGGACGTAGCGAAGCCTGCACCGAAGCCACGCGCCTCCACCTGCGCCGCGCCTCTTATAACATAAAGGTGTTGCAACGCAAAAAACATTCATTTTACTCCACCCTGCGCGAGAAGCTCATGTGGGGCACCGACCCGAGGGAATAACCATGCAGCAAGACATCTGTAACCATTCGAAATACTCCACAGGCCGCCTGCTATGCTGGTTGTGGGGCATCTTGCGCCGCCATAGGTTGCAGGTGTGCTTGAACACCCTGTTGGGTTGCACGTCCGTCGTATTGGACTTCGCTTTCATTTGGGTCACAAAGTGGGCTATCGACATCGCCACCCATAAGGCCGACGCACCACTGACACTGGCAGCATCCATCCTTGCCGGAATCCTGCTGTCACAGCTCTGCCTCGGCTTCGCCTCGCGATGGATACGGGCACTCCTAGGCGTCAAAGCACAAAACCACATGCAACTCTACTATTTCGACCGACTGCTCCATAGCGAATGGGCGGCACGAAACAGCCGCCACAGCGGCGACCTACTCAACCGGTTGGAGCTTGACGTGGGCGACGTGGTGGATGCCGTCACCGAAACCGCACCATCCATCGTGGCCGTAGGTGTCCGGCTCGTGGGGGCATTCCTTTTTCTCTATTCCATGGATGCCTCGCTGGCCTGCCTGTCCATCGCCATCATTCCCTGTTTCATCGTGCTGAGCAAACTCTACATGAAACGGATGCGGAAGCTCACGCGCGAAGTCCGTGACACCGACAGCCGCATCCAAAGCATCCTGCAAGAGACCATACAGCACCAAACTGTCGTGCAAACCCTCGAACAGCAACCGGCCATGGTCGGACGGCTCGACAGGGTGCAACGCCACCTGCGCGAGCAGGTCAGGACGCGCACCAAGTTCTCCTCCGTGTCCTCCGCGTTCCTCAGTGCCGGTTTCATGGGTTGCTATCTCATCGCTTTCCTTTGGGGCGCGGCACGGCTCCACGAGGGCACCATCACCTATGGCATGATGATTGCCTTCATCCAATTGGTCGGGCAAATCCAAGGTCCGTTTCGCGACCTGACGCGCTTCATCCCCATCTTCGTCAACGCTTTCACCGCCGGCGAACGCCTCATGCAGATTGAAGAAATCCCGCTGGAGGAACCCGGAGGAAAAGCCCGGCTAACATCTCCCGCCGGAGTGAAATTCCAAAACGTGTCCTACGCCTACACCCCGGAAAGCCGCCTCGTCCTCGACCACTTCTGCTATGACTTCCCGCCAGGAAGCCACACGGCCATCGTCGGCGAGACCGGTGCCGGCAAGACCACGCTGATCCGCCTGATGCTCGCCCTGATCCGCCCAAGCGAAGGAGAGATACGGCTCTACGACGGGACGCGTGAAACGGCATGCGATGCCGGATGCCGCGCCTGCTTCACCTACGTCCCGCAGGGCAATACCCTTTTCAGCGGCACCATCCGCGACAACCTCCGGCTAGGCAACCCACAAGCTTCCGAAGAGGCCATGCACGAAGCCCTCACCGATGCCTGCGCCGACTTTGTCTTCAAGCTTCCCGCCGGACTGGACACCCCCTGCGGCGAACAAGGCACCGGACTGAGCGAAGGACAGGCACAACGTATCGCCATCGCCCGCGCCCTGCTGCGCCCCGGCGGCATCCTGTTGCTGGACGAGGCCACTTCCTCGCTCGACTCCGAAACCGAAAAACGCCTGTGGCAGAACATCTGCCGGCGCAGCGAAGGCAAGACGCTCATTTTCGTCACCCATCGCACCGGCATCATCACCCCGGACACGCGCATCCTAAAAATTTCAGAGCCTGAAACACCCAGTTTCAGAGCCTGAAACACCCAGTTTCAAAGCCTGGAACACCCAGTTTCAAAGCCTGGAACACTTGCGCTTTCGCAATCATACCAATTGGGGAAATAAGACCACAAGAAAGCTTCCTTATAAATTAATCCGTGCAAGCCCCACAGATATAACCTTTTTTGTGTAACTTTGCAAGTTCAAAAGAGAAAATTCATAAAATACGTTATATCCATGGAATTAGCAAGCAAATACAATCCGGCCGACGTGGAGGGAAAATGGTACCAATACTGGCTCGACCACAAGCTTTTCAGTTCTAAGCCCGACGGGCGTGAACCTTACACCATCGTCATTCCGCCCCCAAACGTGACGGGTGTGCTCCACATGGGGCACGTGCTCAACGAAACCATACAGGACATCCTCATCCGCCGGGCCCGCATGGACGGCAAGAACGCTTGCTGGGTGCCCGGCACCGACCACGCTTCCATCGCCACGGAAGCCAAGGTGGTGAACCGCCTGGCCGAAAAAGGCATCAAGAAAAGCGACCTGACGCGCGAAGAGTTCCTGAAACACGCATGGGAATGGACTGACGAGCACGGCGGCATCATCCTGAAACAGCTCCGCAAGCTGGGTGCCAGCTGCGATTGGGACCGCACGGCCTTCACCATGGACGAAAAACGCAGCCGGAGCGTCATCAAGGTGTTCTGCGACCTCTACAACAAAGGACTTATTTATCGCGGTGTGCGCATGGTGAACTGGGATCCGAAGGCCCTGACCGCACTTTCGGACGAAGAAGTCGTTTATAAGGAAGAACACAGCAAACTCTATTATCTGAAATACATGCTGGCCGGAGAAGACGGACAGCCGGACGGCAGCGGACGCTATGCCGTGGTGGCCACCACACGCCCCGAAACCATCATGGGCGACACGGCCATGTGCATCAACCCCGCCGACCCGAAGAACACGTGGCTGAAAGGCAAGAAAGTCATCGTGCCGCTCGTGAACCGCTGCATCCCCGTCATTGAGGATGACTACGTGGACATCGAATTCGGCACGGGTTGCCTGAAAGTGACTCCGGCACACGACGTGAACGACTACATGCTGGGCGAAAAACACAACCTGCCCTCCATCGACATCTTCAACGACAACGGCACCATCAGCGAAGCCGCCGGACTCTATGTGGGCATGGACCGCTTCGACGTGCGCCGCCAAATTGCCATCGACCTGGAACACGCCGGACTGATGGAAAAGGTGGAAGACTATAATAATAAGGTAGGCTTCTCCGAGCGCACCAACGTGCCCATCGAGCCGAAACTCTCCATGCAGTGGTTCCTCAAGATGGAACATTTGGCCAAGATTGCCTTGGAACCGGTGATGAAGGATGAAATCCGCTTCTATCCCGCCAAATACAAAAACACCTACCGACACTGGATGGAAAACATCAAGGACTGGTGCATCAGCCGCCAACTGTGGTGGGGACACCGCATCCCGGCCTACTACCTGCCGCAAGGCGGTTTCGTGGTGGCCGAGACCGCAGAAAAGGCCCTTGAACTGGCCTGGGAAAAGACGGGGGACAAGAAGCTGGAACTAAAAGACCTGCGACAGGACGAAGACGCGCTCGACACATGGTTCTCCAGTTGGCTTTGGCCCATCTCGCTCTTCGACGGCATCAACAACCCCGGCAACGAGGAAATCCGTTACTACTATCCGACCTCCGTACTGGTGACCGGCCCGGACATCATCTTCTTCTGGGTGGCACGCATGATCATGGCTGGCTACGAATACGAAGGGCAAATGCCGTTCAAAGACGTGTATTTCACGGGCATCGTGCGTGACAAGCTGGGCCGCAAGATGAGCAAATCGCTCGGCAACAGCCCCGACCCGCTCGACCTCATCGAACGCTATGGGGCCGATGGTGTGCGCATGGGCATGATGCTCTCTGCCCCTGCGGGCAACGACATCCTGTTCGACGACGCGCTCTGCGAACAAGGCCGCAACTTCAACAACAAGATATGGAATGCCTTCCGCCTCGTGAAAGGCTGGCAGACGGCCGACACAGCCCAACCGGAAAGCGCGGCCATCGCCACCCGCTGGTTTGCCGCCATGTTGCGCACCACGGCTGCCGAAGTGGCCGACCTCTTCGGGAAATACCGCCTGAGCGAAGCCCTAATGGCCGTTTACAAGTTGTTCTGGGACGAATTCTCCAGCTGGTACCTGGAGATGGTGAAACCGGCCTACGGGCAACCCATCGACCAAACGACTTACGAAAAAACCCTGCAGTTCTTTGACACGTTGCTGAAACTGCTCCATCCCTTCATGCCGTTCATCACCGAAGAGTTGTGGCAGCACCTCTGCGACCGCCAGCCTGGCGAAAGCATCATGGTGTCGCCGCTCCACACGGAAGTGCCGACAAAAGAGGATGCCACGCTGATTGCCCACATCGAAAACGTGAAGAACATCGTGAGCGGTGTGCGTACCGTGCGCAACCAAAAGAACATCGCCCCGAAAGAAGCCTTGACGCTCGAAGTGACGGGCGAGAATCCGGAAGCGGCTTTCGACTGCGTGACCATGAAAATGGCCAACTTAGGCGGAATTTCTTCCGTGGCGCAAAAGAGCGGGAACACCGCCGCCTTCATGGTGGGTACCACGGAATACGCCGTGCCCATCGGCAACCTGATTGACGTGAAAGCCGAAATCGCAAAACAAGAAGCCGAACTGAAACATCTGGAAGGGTTCTTGGCCGGAGTGATGAAGAAACTGTCCAACGAACGCTTCGTGGCCAACGCCCCCGAAGCCGTGGTGGCCATGGAGCGCAAAAAGCAATCCGACGCCGAAAGCAAAATCGCCGCGCTGAAAGAGAGTCTGGCCCAACTGAAGAAATAACGCGCACACAATAGCTGAGGAGACCGCTTCCCTAACCTGTAGGAAAGCGGCCTCCTATTTTTTTGATAAAGATGTAGCCCGTTTTCTATAATTCCCTGATTTGCTCTTCGCCCAACCCTGTATATTGCACAATCATTTCCAAGGGAACTCCACTTCTTTTCATTTGACGGGCAATATCCAACGCCTTTTCATTGGCACCTTCTTCGCGGCCTTTATCCCGTGCCGTTTTCATCACACTGAACCAATCACGATAATTCTTCAAGCTTTCCTCGTATTCACGGCGTTCCACCTTGTCGAACTTTGCAATCTCCGCAGCTTCGAACAAGTGGGCAAAAACTTTTTCCTGTAAGATGGCAGGACGTTCCATTAAGGTAGCAAGATTCTTTATCACAAACAACCATTTGTCGAAAAGCGTCTCCAACTCTCCTGCCGTCTTTGTGAACTTGGGCATCTCCAAATAGATGAAGGTCAACTTGTCGTAGAACACTTCCTTCGTAACCACGTCCATCAGTTTCACCTCGTGGCGATAATCCGCATCATCATCGAATATACAGAAGTTCAAGATGCCAATGGTGTAAATGCCCTTCAAGCCATAGTCCCATTCCCCGCGCGGTGCCTGCTCGCGGATGGCAAAGGCGGAATAATAAAGGCTGCGGTCCTTGAAAAACTGCTGCTCGCCCTTCTGCATCTCCACAAGAAAATACTCACCCTTTTCGTTCGTGCAATACACATCGAACACGGCGCGGCGGTCGTATTCCTGCGTCCCCAAATGTTCCGTATTCAAATAAGTTATTTCTTTAATTTCCTCCCGCCCTTGCAACAACGCATTGAGGAAACTGATCAGCAAGTCCTTGTTGATTTCCGTCCCGAACAGTTTCTTAAATGCAAAGTCGGTATAGAAGTTAACGTATCTGTCTATAATTCCTTCTGAACACATGGCAAATTCTTTTCTAATTGCAGGGAACAAAGTTACAAAAAGGCGAGAAAAAAACAAATTCAAGAATCATCTTTCTATTCTACGCCCCTCTTTGGGTACACCAAACGAAAAAAGTGTGCAAAACACAAAAAAAGATGGTCAAAATGTTTTCCCACACGGTATCTTTTCCGTAACTTTGAGACGGAATTTTATACTAATATCTAAAAACATAAACTCAAAAAGCACAAACTTAAAACCATGGAACAAATTCTCTTTTGGATGATTCCTGCATCCTCGTTGCTAGCCCTGTTGCTGGCATGGTATTTCTACCGACAGATGATGGGGGCCGATGAAGGCACACCTGTCATGCGAAAAATCGCCCTACATGTACGACAAGGCGCCATGTCCTACCTGAAACAACAATACAAGGTGGTAGGCATCGTGTTCATCGTGTTGTGTGCCTTGTTCGCCATCATGGCCTACGGCTTCAACCTGCAAAACGCATGGGTACCGGTGGCGTTCCTCACGGGCGGTTTCTTTTCCGGCCTGTCCGGTTTCCTGGGTATGAAAACTGCCACCTATGCTTCGGCCCGCACAGCCAATGCAGCCCGTAATTCACTCAATAGCGGGTTGCGCATCGCATTCCGCAGCGGCGCCGTGATGGGACTGGTCGTTGTAGGTCTCGGGCTGTTCGACATCTCTTTTTGGTATATCCTCTTAGATAGCGTCATTCCGACCGATGCAAACGCACCGGCGGCCAAACTCTGCATGATTACAACCACCATGCTGACTTTCGGCATGGGTGCCAGCACACAAGCCTTGTTTGCCCGTGTGGGAGGTGGTATTTACACAAAAGCTGCCGATGTGGGTGCCGACCTTGTGGGCAAGGTGGAAGCCGGCATCCCTGAAGACGACCCGCGCAACCCTGCAACCATCGCCGACAACGTGGGCGACAATGTGGGCGACGTGGCCGGCATGGGAGCCGACCTCTATGAATCCTACTGTGGTTCCATCCTAGCCACAGCCGCACTCGGTGCTGCGGCATTCATGAGCAGCGGAGACGTGGACATGCAGTTCAAGGCCGTCATCGCCCCGATGCTGATTGCAGCCGTGGGCATATTGCTTTCCATCATTGGCATCTTTTCCGTGCGCACCAAAGAAGACGCCGGCATGAAAGGCCTGTTACGCTCACTTTCACTGGGCACGAACCTCAGTTCCGCCCTCATCGTGGTTGCCACCTTTGTCGTACTGTGGGCTTTGCAACTTGAAAACTGGGTGAATATCTCGCTGGCGGTAGTCGTGGGATTGTTGGTGGGCATCGTCATTGGGCAATCCACGGAATATTATACCTCACAATCTTACCGTCCCACAAAGAAATTGGCGGAAAGCGGCAAGACGGGGCCGGCCACGGTCATCATTTCCGGCATCGGACTGGGCATGGTGTCCACCACCATTCCGGTCATAGCCGTCGTGGCTGGCATTATCCTCTCCTATTGGCTGGCCTCGGGCTTTGACCTTTCCAACGTAAGCATGGGACTTTATGGCATCGGCATCGCCGCCGTGGGCATGTTGTCCACGCTGGGTATCACGCTGGCCACAGACGCATACGGCCCCATTGCCGATAATGCGGGCGGAAATGCCGAAATGAGCGGATTGGGCGAAGCGGTACGCAAGCGCACAGATGCCTTGGATTCCCTCGGCAACACCACTGCAGCCACAGGAAAGGGCTTTGCCATCGGTTCGGCAGCATTGACCGGATTGTCGCTTTTGGCTTCTTATATTGAAGAAATCCGTATCGGCCTGACCCGCTTGGGAAACACCATGCTGACCATGCCCGATGGCTCCACGATGCCCATCCACGACGCATCGTTCACCGACTTCATGATGTATTACGACGTGACGTTGATGAACCCCAAGGTGCTCTCCGGCATGTTCATCGGAAGCATGATGGCCTTCCTCTTTTGCGGGTTGACAATGAACGCCGTGGGGCGCGCAGCAAGTCACATGGTAGAAGAAGTGCGGCGGCAGTTCCGCGAAATCAAAGGCATCCTGACGGGTGAAGCCGAACCGGATTACGCCCGTTGCGTACAGATTTCCACAAAAGGGGCACAGCGCGAGATGGTGTTCCCCTCATTGTTGGCCATCATCGCCCCTGTGCTGACGGGTGTCATCTTCGGCGTACCGGGTGTCATCGGCCTGCTGGTAGGTGGCCTGTCTGCCGGTTTCGTATTGGCCATTTTCATGGCTAATTCCGGTGGAGCATGGGACAATGCCAAGAAATACGTGGAAGAGGGCAACTTCGGCGGCAAAGGCGGTGAAGTGCATAAAGCGACCGTCGTGGGCGACACCGTGGGCGACCCGTTTAAAGACACGTCCGGCCCTAGCCTGAACATCCTTGTCAAGCTGATGTCCATGGTGGCCATCGTCATGGCCGGGCTCACCGTTTCCTGGAGTTTGTTCTGACACCAATGAACCACATGATAAAAAACACATTTATCTGTTCCATGCTCGTCATTGCCGCGTGGGCTCATGTGCCGGCACTCGCCGCCCATGGCCTGCCCGGCAATGGCTGCTTGGAAGAAGCCAATACATCGGTACAGTCCCCCAAAGGGGCATTCCACACTGGCACATACCGCAACCTTTTTCACGAATACCTAGGCATTCCCCAGGCTGAGACAACGGAACGAATACAACAATTGTGGCATCATTTCTTTGAAGACGAAAAGAACAAAGTCTATTTCGAAGCGGAAGATGGCACGGCCTACATCTACGACACAGGCAGCCGGGATGTCCGCACCGAAGGCATGTCATACGGGATGATGATTTGCGTACAGCTAAACAAACAGGCTGAATTCGACAAAATCTGGCGCTGGGCACAAAAACACATGCACTACACCACCGGAAAATGGAAAGGCTATTTTGCATGGCAATGCAAGACAAACGGTGAAAAAATCGGAGGCGAACCGAGCTGTGCCACCGACGGGGAAGCTTACTTCATCACTGCGTTGTTCTTCGCTTCACACCGCTGGGGCAATAACGGTGCTATAAATTACGAGGCCGAAGCCCAACGCATCCTAAAAGATGTCATGTCGAAAGACGGTTCATCGGGAGTCTATAACATGTTCGACCACGACTCCAAACTTATCACCTTCGTCCCGGCCGAAGAAAACCGGCATTTCACAGATCCTTCCTACAACCTGCCCGCATTCTTCGAACTATGGGCACGATGGTCGGACACCAACCAGGACTTTTGGCTGCAAACGGCACAGGCTTCCCGCGACCTGTTGGCAAAAGCTTCGCACCCTGAAACAGGACTGTTTCCCGACTACTCCACGTTCGAAGGACGTCCGCATCAACCGACATGGAAAACCGACTACGACGCACGACGCTATCAATTCGATGCCATTCGCTGCGCGATGAACATCGGCATGGATGCCCATTGGTTCGGCACAGACCTTCCACGCCAAAAAGAAATGATGACCCGATTGCTGAAGTTCTTCCAAAAAGACGGCTATACGCATGCCCAGTTCAACGTGGACGGAACAGGAGCCTCCGGAAACTACACGGAAGGCATGGCGGGAGCCAACGCAGTGGGATGCTTTGCCTTAGACAACACGAATTTGATACGCGAAAACCTCGAGCGGTTGTGGAACACACCGCCGCCCACAGGCGTGTTCCGCTACTACACCGGCATGGTGTATATGCTGTCCATGTTGCATGTCACCGGCCATTTCAGGATTTATGCCCCTGCGCAGGAGGGGAAATGAATTTTGAAGAATCTCATAAATTCCCGTCATTATGCATGAGGGTCAATATCGCCCATTCAATAACGCAGTATTGCGATAAAAATAGAAGTAGTACTTACTTTGCCAAGTAAGATATCTTATTTGGCAAAGTAAGATATCTTATTTGCCCATTGAAGTATATCTTACCGGCCAAATCAATACACCACGATGTTGTGCCCCTCAATCTTTACGTGAAACTTACGCAAACGGTTCAGATGCCTGATGGCATCCTCTATGCTTCCCTCGCGCGAAGCACTGAAATGCATGGCATAGCCCATCGCTTCCGAATTATAAAAGACCACACCATAGTTATACCACCGCCCCAGTTCCTGAAGCACTTCGAGCAAGGGGGCGCCATCGAAATAGAAAAGGCCGTGCACCCACTGCGTGACCACGTAGGTGTCTTCCTCGGCCACTTTCACATCCATACCCTCGCACCATGCCTTTTCACCCGGTTCAATCATCACGCCTTCCCCTTTCGCCCCACAAGCCGACACTTCCACCGACCCACTAATCAGCGACACACACGAAGCTCCTTCTTCCACATAATTACGCAGGTTGAACTCCGTGCCATGCACCCTCACTTCCATGTTGTCGGCCGTCACGACAAAAGGATGTTGCTCGTCGCGGGCCACTTTGAAAAAAGCTTCCCCATGAAGCACCACCCTGCGCTCTCCGCTATGGAATGCTTCAGGAAACTCTATGGTACTCTCCGCATTAAGCAACACCTCGCTGCCATCAGGCAGAATCACCTTGAAGCCCATGCCACGAGGAGTGGAAAGTTTGCGCATGATGGAATCCGAATCCACTTTTTCCGTCGCGTCCACAAACTCTTTTTCTTGGCTTGAACGTGTCACGACACGCTCACCCGTGTGTCTGGCTTGTTCCACAAAAGAAAGCGAATCCGCTTGGGACACGTCTATCCGTCCTTCACCATCATCCAACACAACATGCCGGGGAGCTTTCTCATAACGCAAAGCCACAAAAGGTTCGCTCAACGCAGAATCCCAGCGGGCCGTCCCCATCGCCCATTCATAGAGCATTACGACACACCACATTGCTGCCGCCCCCAACAAAGCTGCCACCCAAGGACGCATCGGTCGCGACTTGCTTTCCTCCTGCACTTCCTTGACAATATGGCGCAACTTAAAATCCGCCCATTCCGCATCTACGTCCGGGGCAGAAACTTCACGCCGTTTCCTGGCCATCTTCAACAACAACTCCAGTCGGGCATCTTCCCCGGATGCCCCCATGACTTCCTTCTGATTGTTGTTGTCTAGACCTGTTCTATGTTTTTGGTCATTCATTTCCTAACTCGCTTCTATTTAAGGTAACAACATCATACACGAAACGGACCCCGCAAAGTTCAATATTTTTTGTTAAATAAGACTTCCCGCAAGAAAGCCATCGCTTTGCTGATGTGCTTGTGCACCGTGTTGGCACTTATACCCAACACTTCAGCCGCTTCCGCGTATTTCTTTCCTTGAAAATAACACAATTCAAGCACCCGGCGGGTTTGAGGATTCAGGGCCTCGATGGCCTCGTCTACTTTCTCCAACATTTCCTCGTGCCAATCGCCATCTTCTTCAATAAGTTCCATTTTCAGCATGGCCTCATCCCGGTATCCGGCTTCCACCGCCCTGTGCTTCAATACATTTAGGCAACGGTTTTTCACCATCCGGAAAAGATAAGGCTCCAGTTCCATTCCAGCCAACCGGTCGTATTGTTTCCACATCTCACCGAAACAATCCCCCGCGACATCTTTTGCCGTCTCCTCGTCGCCAACCCAATCCAAGGCATAATAAAAGGCACGAGAGTAATTCTTCCGAAATAACTCCTCGAATGCCTTTTCCTTATTTTCCTGTATGGTATGCCTTTTCGATAACATGGCGCAAAGATATGTCTTTTTCAACAAAAAAGCACCCTGAAAACTTATAAAAAGTCGTTTTTAGGACTTTTTCCCTCACATTTGTCCGCCTTAACCACAACCTGCTTCAACACGAAAGGACAGCCAAATAATCATAATGGCTGCCTTCCTCCACGAGTTCGGCCCGAAAGCCGTTGGCCTGCGCATGGAACGCCAGCGTATCGAAATCCACATAAAGCCAATCAAACGGCTCTCCTTTCACCTTTTGATATTGCATTTGGTACTCCAATTCTCCGTAGTATCCGGCATTCAGGTCGATGTCCCACGAGCCGTCCTCGTTCTCAAACACGTAACGCAAATCACTGGAATCCATCAGCACCTGCCCGCCCGCAGCCAGCAATTGTTTCATGCGATGAAAAAACAGCGGCATGCGCTCCAACCGCCCGATGATGCCGGAACCGTTCATCAGCATCAACACCGTGTCATAGCACCCGGCAAAAGTTTCATCAAACAAATCCGCCGCCACCGCCGACTTCACGCCGCGGCAGCGCATCACTTCAACAGAAAGCGGGGAAATGTCAATCGCCGTCACGTCCAGCCCCTTTTGCTGCAAGGCCAAGCTGTGGCAACCCGCTCCTGCACCTACGTCCAACACACGCCCCCGGCACAAGTCCAATGCCGTGCGTTCCAACTTCGGCATACATTTCTCCTTACGGAACAAAATAGCCACAGGCAATTCGTCCTCGTCAAACTGAGGGGAAAACACGCGGAGACGTCCAGCATGCCCCGTTTCGAAATAGTCGCGGATGGCCTGTCCCATCGGGTCTTTCCCTTCCGCAAGCAACTTAGTTTCCATCTTTCGTCGGTTTGTTTTCGCAAATATACGACAGAATCCCTTCTTTTCCGTATTTTTTATGCTTAACTTTGCAGCGTAGGGCAAAAACTTTCATGGAAACCGACCGCTATCTCTACATCAAGCACATGGTGTGCGACCGTTGCATCATGGCCGTAACGAAAGTGTTGGAACGTTTGGGGCTGACACCAGTCTCCGTCGTGCTCGGACGGGCCGAACTCGCGGAAACACCAACCGAAAGCCAAAAGGAAGAAATCAGGAAATCCCTCGAAGCCCTGGGATTTGAACTGATAGACGACCCACGCACCCGCATCGTGGAACAGGTCAAGAATCTCATTATCGAATGGGTACACCGCTCCGGTCGCCGCCCGCACGTCAATCTCTCACAATACCTGGCCTCCGAATGCCGCCACGACTACAGCACACTAAGCAAACTGTTCTCCGAAACGCAAGGCACCACCATCGAAAAATACTGCATCGCCCAAAAAATCGAACGGGCCAAGGAACTGCTAGACTACGGCGAACTATCCCTCGGCGAGATTGCCGACCGCCTAGACTACTCCAGCACTGCCCATCTCAGCGCGCAGTTCAAAACCTTCACCGGACTCACGCCCCGGCAGTACAAACAACAGAAAAGCATGCCGCGCATCCCACTGGACAAGGTCTGAAAGCCGGCCTTCAGCATCCTCAGACGCCCAACATCATAGCCGGTTGTATGCCCAAAATACGACACAACAAGCGGGCGATCTTCAATGTAGGTTCAGACCGTCCTGACACATAATCACTCACGCGGGAAGGACTAACGCCAATCTCACTTGCCAACTGCTTCTGCGTCATCCCCTTCTCTTCCAAGGACAACGCAATCAATTCACCCACGGTAGGTTTCTCTATCGGATAGTGCACTTTCTCGTAAGCAATCACGATGTCCGACATTACCGTCAGCTCCACAGCCTCCTTGGCATCAGCCGGCGTTTCGTCTGTCACCAATGGCAACAGTTCTTCTATCCTCTCTTTAGCAAATTCATATTGCGCTTTGGTTACCTTGCTCATCTTTTCTACTTTTAAAGTATTGAACAATCCAACTTATCATACTCCTTATGTGTACAAACCTTACGAATGAAGATATACCCTATCGTAAACTTGACCACGACTACCAAACGGTAGTGATTACCTTTGATATTAAACACGTAATGCTGATTGCCCACATAGTCCGTCGCAGGGAAATCCACTTTAATCTCTGACAGATTCTTCCACGAAGCTCTTTCAGCCACATCATACCACCGCTCCAAAGCCACCCGAGCATCTTCATGCCCCTTGGTCTCATAAAACTCTTTCAGTGTACGATGTGATACAATTCGCATAACCGCCTTTTTGATACAAAAATACGCGGTTTTTTCCGTTTCCCAAAACAAAACGTCGCAAAAATCCCGAATAAAAGAACAAGTTCCGATTCGAAGCCCTCACCGGACTCCGCCCCGGCAGTACAAGCAGCAAAAAGGATTGCCGCGCATCCCGCTGGACAAGGTCTGAAAGCCGACTTCAGCACACCGCCCCGCGCACCAAAGTTTTAGGAATAGAATCCGAAAACTTGCAAAAAATCCGGAGTTTTAGGAACGCAATACAAAACAAACCGCTATATTTGCACCAAATCATCCGTCAAGACAAGTAACAAAGGATTCACATGCGGTTCATCAAACGTACCAACTATTTAGACAAGCTTATCGCCTTTAAAGACAAAAAGCTGATAAAAGTCATCACCGGCATCCGGCGATGCGGAAAATCCACGCTAATGGAGATTTTCCAATCCTATCTTCATGAACAGGGCATCACCCAAGAACAAATCGTCAGCCTGAACTTTGAGGATTATGACTACTACGACCTGCGCGAGCCGCGAAACTTACATGCCTATCTCAAGGACCGGCTTATACCGGGACGTATGACTTACATTTTTCTGGATGAAGTGCAACATGTAAAGGACTTCCCCGACGTAGTGGACAGTTTCTACATCAAACCCGACGTGGACATCTACCTGACCGGTTCAAATGCCCACATGCTTTCAAGCGAAATTGCCACCTTACTCTCCGGACGCTATGTGGAAATCCCCATGCTGCCGCTGTCCTTCAAAGAATTTATGGAAGGGCAGGAAGCCAATGCCAGCCTCACCCAAAAATACTCTGAATACATCTCCATCGGGAGCTTCCCCTATGCCATGCAGCTGGAAAGGGAAGCGGAAGTGAACGACTATCTGACTGGCATCTACAACACCATCATCCTCAAAGACGTCATTGCCCGGAAGAAAATCAATGATGCCATGATGTTGGAAAGCGTAGTGCGCTTCACAGCCGACAACATTGGTAACATGCTATCAACCAAACGCATCGCTGACATCATGACTGCCGAGGGACGGAAAATTGACCAAAAGACCGTGGAACGCTATCTTTCCGCACTCCGTGAGACATTCGTCCTGTACCCGGCATCGCGTTATAACATCCGCGGCAAACAGTTCTTAAAGACGCTTGAAAAATATTACTTCATAGACATGGGACTGCGACGAGTATTGCTGGGAAACCGCGCATTCGATGCCGGACGCATCCTCGAGAATGTCATCTATCTGGAACTGCTACGACGGCATAAAAAAGTATATGTGGGGAAAATGGACAACTTGGAAGTGGATTTTGTGACAATGGACGAGGACGGACTCACATACTACCAAGTGGCAGCCACCGTAAGAGACGAACACACGCTGCAACGGGAACTCGCATCGCTGAAACTCATACGCGACCAATACCCCAAGCTCATCCTGACGCTGGACGAAGACCCGGACGCGGACTATGACGGCATCAAAAGGCGGAACGCCTTGCAGTGGCTCATGGAGGGAAAGTGAGAAGAAAGATATATGTTGGTAACCTGCGGGAAAGCATGAAGGTGTGTCGAAGTCTGACACGAAGCAATTGCTCCACCTGAAAGGGGAGCGACTGAGGGGGCTCACGTCCACAAAACATACTTTTAGCATATGGCTTCGTGGGGATAAGATCCCTCAGGCCCTACGGGCCAGCTCCCCTTTCAGGCGGAGGAGTCTATTTTACTACGCTCTCGCTGAACAATCACCGATTCACCGTCCTTCTAACTCTTTTAGGCTTTTAGGCCGGACAGTATTGAAGCTGCGTGGCTTGTTGTACACCATGTTGACCTTCAACAACGGCTGCACTTCCTCTTCTGGATGCGTACGGGACAATTCCTTCGCTGCCGACCTTATCCCCTCGCGCACCGCCTTCTCCACTGCCAGCAAGTCTTCTTCCTTGGTCTCCACACGGGTACTAATCCGTATGGTAAGCACTTTCCCGGTCTTGAATGTTTTTTGCAATGAGGCAAAATGCTTCACCAGCGATACCGACAAGGCTTCCTCCACCTTGTCAGGCCACATCTCTTCTCTTTTTCTTCCATAACGTCTTCCCCAAGGATCCAAAAGCACTACCCCTTTGTGGTTGATAAAAACATCGTACACCTCCGGGCCGTTCTCCACTTCCACATACCGTCGTTCGGGACGCACCGTATCCGCCGGAACTTCATTCGCGGTTTCCCTTGCCGCCACCATCTCCTGCAGTTGCGGCACGTTCATTTCCGGGCGGGCAAACAGCCAGGCCGTGCCGCCCGCCAGCGGCAGAGCCAGCAACAGGGCCGTCCGCCGCCATCCGTTCGTTCTTTTCTTGAGCATCATAGTCACACGTTTTTTAAGTGAACAGTGACAGAAGCCGCTCGCCATGGCCAGTCTTTTCGCGCCCACGGACTTCCGCACCAACAATAATTGATATGTCTTTGCATCGATGCCTTGTTGAAGTACCCCTTCGTCGGCCTGAAACTCATGCTGTTCGCGCAAATCCTTGCGCAACAACCAGGCCAGGGGATGAAACCAGAACAGCACGGTGAACGCCTGCATCAGCACCTCGTCCCACGTATGACGCAAGCGCACGTGCATCTGTTCGTGCAGGCGGATAAGGGGAAAGGCACAATAGTCTTCGCGGTTCATCACCACGAAGCGTCCCACGCTGAAGGATTCCACCGGCTCGTCCGTCAGGATAGCCGTCCATCCTTCCCCTCTCACGCGCTCGCCACGACGCAACAGCCTCCACAGGCGAACATAACACAAGCCATAGAAAAGGAATGCCGCCACCGCACCTGCCCAATATATCCAAGGAAGGAGATTCCAGTTCCAAGCCCCATCCTTTTCCATCAAGCGGACCTCCACCTTCCCTGTCTGTCCTTCCGCCACATCGGGTGTTTCCGGCCATGCCTCTGCCAGCATCCCGCTCCACACCTGCAAGGGTCGTTGCACCCCCGTTTCCCACTCCGTGGTCCATTTCCCCAGCGGCAGGCACAGACAAACCGCCACGCCCCAGAGCATCACCTTGCGGTGAAATCCGAACAAGGTGGAACCGGCGCACAGGCATTTGCAGAATCCGTAGAGGACACACAGGCAAATGCTGCATTTCGTCAGATAGACAAACCACTCGGCCATCATCGCCTCACTCCTTTCCGCGCCCTTGCTCTATACGGGCTATCAGTTGTTTCAACTCGTCCAGCCCCATCTTGTCTTCCTCGATGAATTGCGACACCACGTTGGTGTAGGAGTTGTCATAAAAGCGGGACACCAAGTCGCCCAAAGCACTCCCGCCGTATTGCTTCCGGCTGACCTTGGCGCGGTACAAGTAGATGTTCCCCACGGCCTCATACTCCACGAAACCTTTCTCCACCAAGAGTTTCACCAGCGTGGCTACCGTATTGTAATGCGGCTTCGGCTCGTCGTAATACGCCAACATCTCGCGGATGACCATCGGGCCGTGCTCCCACAGAATCTCCATTATCTCTTTTTCTTTCAATGTCAGGTTTTTCATATTGCGTATGCCTTTTATCTGTTTACTCCGCAAAGCTAAGAAAAACTTTTCAGACAACCAACTAAAATATTTAGTAGAACTACTATTGTTAACAATAATTAGAAAGCAAGACGGCAAAAACCCGAGAAAGATATAAAAACCAACCATAATTCTATAAGAAAATCCGACGGGGAAAACGTAACTTTGCAACGGAAAAAGAAAAAAGGAAAGCAATGGCTACGGAAAAGAAACAGATGGAGAAACGGACTTTCCCCGTATTGGACATGAGTTGCGCCGCCTGCGCCGTGCGGGTGGACAAGACGCTCAACCGACAGCCGGGCGTCTGCTCGGCCACGGTGAACTATGCGGCAGCCACGGCCACCGTGGAGTACGACCCGGCGACCTGCACACCAGAACAACTGCAAGAGGCATTGCAGGAAGCGGGGTACGGCCTGGTCATCGAAGGCGACCGCCGGCAGATGGAAAACCGCGCGGAACAGGCGCATGACGAAAAATACCGCCGGCTGAAGCGACGCTGCATCGGGGCCATCACGCTGGCCTTGCCCGTGGCCGTCATCGGAATGGGCTTCATGGACTGGAAATACGCGGGATGGGTGTCCTGGCTACTGGCCACGCCGGTGGTGTTCTGGTTCGGCCGTGACTTCCACGCCAACGCATGGCGGCAACTGCGCCACGGGGCGGCCAACATGGACACGCTGGTGTCGGTCAGCACACTCGTGGCTTATCTGTTCAGTGTTTTCAACCTCTTCTTCCCCGAGTTCTGGACGCGGCGCGGCGTGGAGCCGCACGTCTATTTCGAAGCCTCTGCGGTCATCATCGCCTTCATCCTGCTGGGACGGCTACTGGAAGAGCGCGCGAAAGGCCACACCTCGGCCGCCATCAAGAAACTGATGGGATTGCAACCCCGGACGGCCACCATCGTCACCGGAGAAGACGGCCACACTGCCGAGATATCCATCGAAGACATCCGGAAAGGGCAGACCGTGGTGGCCAAGCCGGGCGAACGCATAGCCGTGGACGGCACGGTCGTCTCCGGCAGCTCCTATATTGACGAAAGCATGCTGAGCGGCGAACCCGTCCCCGTGGCCAAACGGGAAGGGGCACACGTCTTCGCCGGCACCATCAACCAGCGCGGCACCCTGCGTTTCCGCGCCGAAAAGGTGGGGGCGGACACCACCCTGGCCCGCATCATCCGCCTCGTGCAGGACGCGCAAGGCAGCAAAGCCCCCGTGCAACGGCTCGTGGACAAAATCGCGGCGGTATTTGTGCCAGCCATCATCGCCATCGCCGTTCTCTCGTTTGCCTGCTGGTGGGTCTTCGCACCGGAGAACGGTTTCACCCACGGCCTGCTGGCCCTCGTCACCGTGCTCATCATCGCCTGCCCCTGCGCCCTCGGGTTGGCCACCCCCACGGCCATCATGGTGGGCATCGGCAAAGGAGCGGAACGGGGCATCCTCGTCAAGGACGCGGAAAGCCTGGAGGCAGCCCGCAAGATAGACATCCTCGTGGTGGACAAGACGGGCACACTGACGGAAGGGCATCCTATGGTGACTGAAGTCGTATGGGACGACAAGGACGCAAACGACGCAGCTGACGTGTTCTACAGTTTGGAAGCACTGTCCGAACATCCACTGGCCGAAGCCATATCCACCCATCTCAACGGACAGACATTGCCCGTGGCCGACTTCGAAAGCCTCACCGGGAAAGGGACAAAATGCCGCTATAATAATAAAGTATATTACGCGGGCAACCGCAAATTGATGGAAGAAAACCACATCACCATGGGGCAAAAATTCCAAACCGCCGCCGACCGGATGGCCGCTGCAGGACAGACCGTGGTCTTCTTTGCCGACGAAAACCATGTCCTGGCAACCGTGGCCATCACCGACCGTGTGAAAGCCACTTCGCGCCAAGCCGTGAAAGAATTGCAAGATATGGGCATCGAAGTGTACATGCTCACGGGCGACAACGCCACCACCGCCGCGCGCGTCGCCGCCGAGACGGGCATCCGCCACTACCGCGCCGAGGTGTCGCCGGCCGACAAAGCCGACTTCATCGCATCCTTGCAACGCGAAGGGCACAAAGTGGCCATGGCCGGCGACGGCATCAACGACAGTGCCGCCCTGGCCCGCGCCGACCTCAGCATCGCCATGGGACGGGGTAGCGACATCGCCATGGACGTGGCCCAGATAACAATTATCTCGTCCGACCTCTGCAAGATTCCCGAAGCCATCCGGCTCTCCGCCGCCACGGTGCGCACCATCCGGCAAAACCTGTTCTGGGCCTTCATCTACAACACCATCGGAGTGCCCGTCGCCGCCGGTATGCTCTATCCCGTATGCGGTTTCCTGCTCAATCCGATGATTGGCGGAGCCGCCATGGCCATGAGCAGCGTGAGCGTGGTGACGAACAGCCTGCGCCTGCGCCGGGTGCGCTTGCAAAGAAAAGCAAACATTCAAACTTCAAAACCCAATACAGATATGAAGAAGGAATATAAAGTGGAAGGCATGATGTGCAACCATTGCCGCATGCACGTGGAAAAGGCGTTGAACAGCATCGAAGGCGTACACGCCACCGTAACCCTCGACCCGCCCGCCGCCGTCATCGAGTTCGACGGGGAGGCGAAGCCCGTGGAAGAACTGCAAGCCGTGTTGGAGGAGGAAGGTTACAAAATCACGGAAGCTTAAAACGAAAGAGAAGGAGGAAGCCAAGATGAAACTGGACAAACTCTGCGTGGCCTACTATTCGCCCACGCACACCTCCCGCACCGTGGCCCGCGCCGCAGCCGACGGCTTCGGCATCGCCCGGCGCGAGGAAATCGACCTGACCACCGACCTGAACGAAAGTCCCGTGGCGGTGAAAGACAGCATCTGCATCGTGGCCGCCCCGGTCTATGGCGGGCTCGTAGCCCCGGTGGCCGCGCGGCGCATCGGCCGCCTGCGGGCGGAAAACAGTGTGGCCGTGCCCATCGTGGTCTATGGCAACCGCGATTACGAAGATGCGCTGGTGCAACTGCGCGACCTGCTCCGCGCACAAGGCTTCACCGTGCTCTGCGGCGCGGCTTTCGTGGGAGAACACAGCTACAGCCGACCCGGCATGCCCATCGCCGAAGGACGACCGGATGCCACCGACCGGACGGAAGCCGAAACTTTCGGACAGCAAGCCTACGCCAGCCTGTTGCGCCAACTGGGCATCGGGGAAACACCCGACCCGACGGCACGCGACTTCGCCCTGACCTACGACACACCGCTGGAAAGCCTCATCACCGCCCCGCCGATGAAGGGTAACGTGCCCTACAAGACACTCGGCCCCTCGACCCCTCAGGCCCCCGTGGTAAACGAAAACTGCTACGGTTGCGGTGAATGCGTGGATTGGTGCCCGACAGGAGCCATCAGCCTGCAGGACGGGCACAGCACGACCGACGTGTCGCTTTGCACCAAATGCTGCGCCTGCGTCAAGTTCTGCCCGGCAAATGCCCGCACATTCGACACGCCCTACACCGCCAAACTGCACCAGCATTTCAGCGCGCGGCGCGAGCCGGAACTGTTCGTCTGAAGCCGGTGCTTGAAACACGATCCGCCTTCCTTCGCCTCCCTTTTGAAACCACATGCAAAAGGAAGGCGAAGAAAGGCGGAACCGTTCCTATTTTAGGGATTTAACAATTAACGAATATCGTTTATGGTTCAATGCACTGCTTCCCATTGCTTGTCCGTCCGGAGGAAAAACACCTCCGCCTCGTAGGAGAGGTGACCCGAAGGGCCGGAAGGGTTTCCCGCCCACGTTATCATTCCGCACGGCAAACAAAAGGGTCGTTACGCCCCCGCATGGCAAACAGAACGGCCATTATAGCCGCCATTGTTTCCCCGAAACCATCCAAAAAGCAAGGATTTCTTGTTTTTTTCCACCATTCTGTTTGCGTTACCATTTGTTTTGCTTAATTTTGCCCCACCTAATCATCCGAAATTAATACCAAGAAAAAATAAACTTATGGAACAAGTTTTCGGCTACATCATCGGCCTCGGTGCCGCAGTCATGATGCCCATCATCTTCACGATATTGGGCGTTTGCATTAAAATCAAGTTCGGGAAAGCCCTTCAGAGCGGCCTCTACGTGGGTGTCGGTTTTGTGGGACTGTCCGTCATCACGGCTTTGCTGACCACCAGCCTCAGCCCCTCGCTGTCCAAGGTAGTGGAAATCTACGGCCTCAACCTCGAAGTGTTCGACATGGGCTGGCCCGCCGCGGCCGCCGTGGCCTACAACACCTCGGTGGGCGCGTTCATCATCCCCGTCTGCCTGGGCGTGAACATCCTGATGCTGCTCACCAAAACCACCAAGACGGTGAACATCGACCTTTGGAACTACTGGCACTTCGCCTTCATCGGCGCGATGGTTTACTATACGATGGACAACATTGCATGGGGCTTCTTCGCCGCCATCATCTGCTACATCCTGACGCTGATTGCAGCCGACTACACCGCACCTAAATTCCAGAAGTTCTACGACAAGATGGACGGCATCTCCATCCCGCAGCCTTTCTGCCAAGGATTCATGCCTTTTGCCATCCTCATCAACAAGGGTCTCGACCTGATTCCGGGCTTCAACAAACTCTATATTGACGCGGAAGGGATGAAAAAGAAATTCGGCATCCTGGGCGAACCGCTCTTCCTCGGTGTGCTCGTGGGCTGCGGCATCGGCATGCTGGCCTGCCGGAACGGTCAAGAACTGGTGGACGGCATCCCGGGCATCCTCGGGTTGGGCATCAAGATGGGTGCCGTCATGGAACTGATTCCGCGCATCACAGGGTTGTTCATCGAAGGCCTGCGCCCCATCTCGGAAGCCACGCAAAAGATGATCGCCCGCAAGTTCGGTGAGAACGCCGGCCTGCACATCGGCATGAGCCCGGCCCTGGTCATCGGCCATCCCACGACGCTCGTGGTGTCGCTCCTGCTCATCCCCGTCACGCTGTTCCTGGCCGTCATCCTGCCGGGCAACCAGTTCCTGCCGCTGGCCTCGCTGGCGGGCATGTTCTACGTGTTCCCCATCATCCTGCCCATCACGAACGGCAATGTGGTGAAGACGTTCATCATCGGCCTCATCATGATGACCATCGGATTGTATTTTGTCACCAACCTGGCCCCCTACTTCACCAGCGCGGCGCATGATGTCTATAACCTTACGAAAGACACGGCGGTGGCCATCCCTGCCGGCTTCGAGGGCGGTGCGCTCGACTTCGCCTCCAGCCCGCTGGCATGGATTATTTTCCACCTCACCTACACGGTGAAAGTCGCAGGGCCGGCCATCCTGATAGTCTGCACCCTCGGCTTGGCACTGCTGAACCGCCGCGCCATCATCCGCAAGAAATATTAAGGAACCGAACTAACCCATAAAAAGAAATAGACATGAAAAGATTTGCATTGGCTCTTTGCCTCGGCCTCGGTGTCCTCGCGGCAAATGCCCAAATGAACTACAAAGTACAGACGGCCTGCCATCCGCAGGACGTGAAGCACTACGACACCGAACGCCTGCGCAGTGCCTTCATGATGGACAAGGTCATGGCACCGGACGAAATCAACCTCACCTACACGCTCTATGACCGGCTGATCTTCGGCGGCGTGATGCCGGTGAACAAAGTGCTGAAACTGGAAACCTTCCACGAACTCGGCCCGGAAATCACCTACTTTCTGGAACGCCGCGAGCTGGGCGTCATCAACATCGGCGGTGACGGCGTGGTGACCGTGGACGGCAAGGAATATGAGATGAAATACAAGGAAGCCCTCTACGTGGGCTGCGGCAACAAGGAAGTGACCTTCAAGAGCAACGACCCGTCCAAACCGGCCAAGTTCTACATCAACTCGGCCCCGGCCTACAAGCACTTCGTCACCCAGCTCATCACCACGGACGTGAAGGCACAGAAGGCCAACCCCAAGAAATACGCCCTGGCCATCTCCGACCACTACGGCAAGATGGAAGAGAGCAATGACCGCGTGGTCAACCAGCTCATCGTGAAAGACATCCTGGAAAGAGTGGAAGGCGGCGGCACGAACCAGCTGCAGATGGGCCTGACCGAACTGGCCCCGGGCAGCGTGTGGAACACCATGCCGGCCCACACGCACACCCGCCGCATGGAAGCCTACTTCTACTTCAACGTGAGCGAAGGCAACGCCATCTGCCACCTGATGGGAGAACCTCAAGAGGAGCGTCTCGTATGGCTGCACAACGAGCAGGCCATCGCCTCGCCCGAGTGGAGCATCCACGCCGCCGCCGGCACCACCAACTACAGCTTCATCTGGGGCATGGCCGGGGAAAACCTGAAGTACAGCGATAAAGACGAAATCAAGTATTTGGACATGAAATGAGGTCTTGCAACAAGACTTTCTCTGTTTTTTATTTGTAGAGACGCGGTGAACCGCGTCTCTATTGCTATTTACACAGTTTAACACACGAAAGTCTTCTTTTCCCAAATCTTTCCCATTTTACTTCCGAACTTTGTCACAAGAAAAAGAAACAAATGTATAACCCTCTAAAAAGAAACGATTATGAAAAAGTTATTATTAGCCCTGTTGAGCGTATTTACCCTGCAAGTGGCACAAGCTGACAACGACACCCCCGTCACGGTGACACAACTGCCCGCCAAGGCACAGACGTTCATCAAACAAAACTTCCCGAATGAGAAAGTGGCCTTTGCCAAGAAGGAAAAAGAAATTTTCGACACCAGCTACGACGTGACTTTCGTCAATGGCGATGCCGTGGAATTCGACAAAAACGGCGAATGGACCGACCTGAAATGCAAGCGCGGAGGAGTTCCGGCCAAAGCCGTACCGGCCCAAATCTCGAAATTCGTGAAAGAGAACCACGCGGATGCCAAAATCCTCACGCTGGAACGCGACCGCTTCAGCTACGAAGTGAAACTATCCAACTTCTGGGAAATCAAGTTCGACAAGCAGTTCAATGTCATCGACATGGACCTGGACGACTGAAAGCATCGCCCCCTCTCATACGGAGGGTGTATCAAAATAAACTCCTCCGCCTTGTAGGGGAGGTGGCGCGGAGCGACGGAGGGGTCTCACGTCCACAAAGACATACTTTATGTGTGTGTCCGTGGGGGTGAAACCCCTCAGGCCCGTTGGGCCAGCTCCCCTGCAAGGCGGAGCAGTTCCTTCTCGCTGGTTTTGATACACCCTCTTCATCCAATGGAATGAAATCGCACCTGGAAAGCACTTTTTGCCTTTTTTTGAATCCATATCCAAATAAATAACGTACTTTTGTGCTGGCTAATGCAGAAAAAACTGACGGGAAGGACCAGTACAATGAGGACGGACAAACTGCATATCAAGATATGGGGTGCGTACTTCGGTGTGGCACTGCTGTTCCAGCTCCTGCTGCCGGACTTCCCGACGTCGTTCTTCGCCTTTCCGGTCAACGCCGCCTTGGTGTTGTTGACCCTGGTCGGGCTGTGGCTTTTGAGAAAAGAAAAGCCCTTCTCGCCCGCCACGCGGCTGCTGGCATCTCCATCTACCACGTTGATACTGTTGGCCTTGCTAGCGGTGTCTTGCCTGTGTCTCGGACTGACCTCCCGGCCTTCGCCCTCATCTTGGTGGTTTTTCTTCCTGCTCGCCGCGCTGTTCCTCCATCTGCTGATGGTGTTCTATGCCGGAGCGTTCCGCAGGCGTCCCCATCGGCTGCGCTTTATCCTCATCCACGGCGGACTGTTGCTGGCTCTGCTGGGTGGCTTCGCAGGAGCGCCGGACACTGCCGAATGGCGTCTGCCGGTGGGCAAGGAATGGCCAACCCGGCAGGCCTATACCTCACAGTACGGGAAAATACGTCTGCCCCACTCCCTGCAACTGAAAGATTTCAACGTAACCTACTACGCCAACGGCATGCCCCAGGAGTTCATGGCACACTTGTTGTTGGACAACACAAAGAACATCACCCTGTCGGTCAACCACCCTTACACCCTGTCGCCGGGCGACGACCTCTACCTCGTGGACTACGAGCATGTGGCGGAACCCCGCTTCTGCGTCATCCAAGTGGTGCGACAGCCTTGGAAATACGTGCAAAGCACCGGCATCTGGCTATTGCTGGCCGGTTGCGTAATGCTATTTGCCCAAGGACTGCCCACGGGCATGGCTCGCAAAGAAAAGAGAACTGAGAAAGGAGGACAGCCATGACGTGGAATGAGTTTCCATGGTTTGCCGCCGCCTCCATCCTGCTTTGGACAGCCGGTGCCACCTCCGCCCTGCTCAGCAAGAAAAGCTTCAGTGCCGGGGCGGCATGGCTCACGGCAACGGGCTTATGCGTGTTCGCCGCGT
>CALULT010000021.1 GCA_944321565.1 uncultured Paraprevotella sp.
TAGTGGCTTTCATTCCATTACAAAAGCTGCACCAGCGGACTTAACAGATTTTAGTACATTTATCACCACACAGAGAAGAATAAAACGCAGACACATCCCAATCACCCAACCTCAAAGAAGCAGCCGCACCACGGAAAAAGGAAGTTTCGGAAGTAGAAGAAAACTTCTTGATGGTTGTCGGACGGTTATTCATATTGAACAATGCAGACTTTCCAAAAGAAAAATCAGTGTTCACCACCAAACCTTCACCGAAACCAAGCCTATAATCCCCTAAAGCTAAAGTATGGAGAATCCCACAATCCTGCAACAGGAAATGAAAAGAATAAGCATCATATCCTTTATTACCATAACTGCCAAAAGGCTCTCCGGCATCTTTCTCCATCGTCACGCCTAAATAAAGCCTGTTCCTGTATCGGTAACCATAACGGACATGATGATACAACGAATTTCCGAGATATACTTTATTGGGATTTTTCAACAACACTTCTTTTTCCGGCATTTTATATCCATCCCGCTCATATAAAGGTATATCCAAACGGGTAATCAACTCATGTTTCCCGTTTTTCCACAAGTTTTTCAACCGTATCTTTTCTTCTTCTTCCGATGGAGGAGACACATAAACAAACAGAGACAAAAACTGGCGTGTTTGATAATCCAATTCGTCAATCAATATCAGTTCACCCAACGATTGCATCGGGCCATATTGATAAACGTATGCCAAAATCTCTTCTATTTCCCCTTCGCCCAAAAAAGGCAATTGTGACAACTCTTCACGTGTGGCCGTATTCAAATTGAACGGATGTTCGTGCAGTTCAGCCAAATCGTCCAACATCGGAGTCAGATAACTCAACCCGTCATATTCGTCCACAGAAATCTTTTCGACAAATTCTTCCCAAGAATAATTCTGCCCATATAAGACCTGCACACAGCACAACTGCAATATGCCGAACAATATGCCTCTACAGCATAAAAGCAAACCTTTCTTATATGTAGAAAAACTTACCATGCCCCACAAATATACAAACTATTTTAATATAACAAATTATATTATTTGCAAAAAGCGGAGGAGAAAAGTATATAATCACTATTTTTGCAACGTAAAAAGAAACTATGCCCATTAGAAAACTGACCATCATGCTGTTTTTGTGCTATTTGTTTGCCCCACAAATAAAAGCACAGGAAACTTTGGATCTCCCGGGAGAACCAAAGTTAAAGGTCGTGTTCTATAAAAAACTGCAAAAAGAATTTTACCAAGGTGATTCCATCACGGTCATCATCATGCCCGAATTGCCCGTTTATCCGCCTTTGAAATTCAAAAACCGGCGCGAAGTCATCCGATATAATAAATTGGTGCGCAATGTAAAAAAGACATTGCCCATAGCCAAAATGGTGAACCAAACCATCATGGAAACATACGAATACTTGGAAACATTGCCCACAAAACGTGAAAAAGACGCACATATCCGCGCAGTGGAAAAAGGCATCAAGAAACAATATACCCCGCAAATGAAGAAACTTACTTATTCACAAGGAAAACTGCTCATCAAATTGGTGGATCGCGAATGCAACCAGAATTCCTACGAAATAGTAAAAGCTTTCTTCGGACCTTTCAAAGCGGGCTTTTACCAAGCTTTTGCCGCCATCTTTGGTGCAAGCCTCAAAAAAGACTATGATGCGGAAGCCGATGACCGACTCACAGAACGTGTAGTAAGATTGGTTGAAGCCGGTGCGTTATAAACATCCGTTCATAACTTTAGTTTACAAACAAAATCCCATATCAATATTCCAGCCGTAACCGACACATTCAAAGAATGTTTCGTGCCGAATTGAGGAATTTCTATGCAACCATCGCATTGGTCAACAACTTCTTGTTGCACACCTTTCACCTCATTCCCCAACACTATTGCATACTTCTTCCCTTTTTCGGGTTCGAAATCTTGCAGCATCACGCTTCCTTCTACCTGTTCCACAGCCCATACTTCCCATCCTGCTGATTTCAAATCGCATATGGCGTCCTGCGTATGTGCATAATATTTCCAATCCACTGTATCTTCCGCCCCTAAGGCAGTCTTATGGATTTCCGCATGGGGCGGAGTAGCCGTGATACCACACAAACAAATGGACTCAACCCGAAAAGCATCCGAAGAACGGAACACGGAACCCACATTATATAAACTCCTTACGTGGTCCAACACCACCACAAGCGGCAACTTCTCAGCCGCCTTGAACTCCTCTGCAGTAATCCTGTTCAGCTCCGTAATTTTCAGCTTTCTCATGTTTTCGACAAATTTGTGCACAAAGATAATAAATCCGTCTCATAACGTTTCCACATGCCGTTTATAAATGAACAACAAAAAATGCATTATAAATTTGGAAGTACGCATTTCATTCCTATTGCAGAATTGTTTCGAAGTCCAAAAAGAGTTGCGAAAAGATAGAAATGACCTTTAAACTGCATTTTCACCTGAAAAGAAGACCATTTTTCCTCTAAAGTTTTTAACTTTGTAATCAATGAACAGATGGTTGAAAAAGAAAAGAAAAAGATGGTAAGATGTTCTGGATAAGAAAACAAGAGAATGGTGGGGACTGTTCAAAAGAAGACAAATAGCTTCACCCTTGCTTTAATAACTTAAAAAGCAAATTTTTCTGTTGTTTCTTATAGACACTATCAACAGGACATCATCATCAATATATGATTTTCTCAAAAAAATAAAAAAGAATAGAATATATATATATGATTAAAAAAGAATGGTTGGAAAAAGGGTTCATTGATGAACCCGTGGAAAGTGGCTTGGATTTGAAAAAGGAAATCAGAAACCTTTGCCGCGAAAAGAATGCCGTAATCATGGCCCACTACTACACGGAAGGTGTCATACAGGATTTGGCAGATTTTGTGGGTGACAGCTTGGCTTTGGCGCAAAAGGCGGCAAAGACGGATGCCGACATCATCGTGATGTGTGGGGTGCATTTCATGGGGGAAACCAACAAGATTCTCTGCCCCGGGAAAAAAGTGCTTGTGCCGGACTTGAATGCCACATGTTCGTTGGCCGAAAGTTGTCCGGCTGACGAATTTGCGAGATTCGTAGCGGCACATCCAGGATATAAGGTTATATCATATGTGAATACTACGGCGGCTACAAAAGCCGTGACGGACGTGGTGGTCACTTCCAGCAATGCGCGCCAAATAGTGGAAAGCTTCCCGAAAGATGAAAAAATCATTTTTGGGCCGGATAGGAATCTTGGTAATTATATCAATTCCATTACGGGGCGTCAGATGTTGCTTTGGAACGGGGCATGCCATGTACACGAGAAATTCTCCGTGGAAAAGATATTGGAACTGAAAAAGGCGCATCCGGATGCAAAAGTATTGGCGCATCCCGAATGCAAAGGTGCTGTGTTGAAGTTGGCCGATGTGGTAGGTTCCACCGCTGCGTTGCTGAAATTCGCCACAAAGAGCGAGAGCACGGAGTTCATCGTGGCTACGGAAAGCGGCATCTTGCATGAGATGCAAAAGGCTTGTCCGCAAAAGACATTCATCCCCGCACCTCCGGATGACAGTGCCTGCGCTTGTAACGAATGCAATTACATGCGGTTGATCACGCTTGAAAAGCTTTATAATACGTTGAAATATGAATGGCCGGAAATCACGGTGGATTCTGAGATTGCTGAAAAAGCCATCAAGCCTATCCACAAGATGTTGGAGATTTCTGAAAAATTGGGATTGTGATTTCTATGGATTTATTGGATACTTTCACGGACGAGCGTGGAAGTTTGACGGTTATCGAAGCGGAAAAGGACATTCCTTTCGTAGTTCGACGGGCATATTGGATTTATAATGTGCCCGAAGGGCAAGAGAGAGGGAAGCATGCCAACCGGATGACCTATCAATATCTGGTAGCAGTGAAAGGACGGGTGGAAATCACGTTGGAAAACAAGGAGGGCAAACGCGCTTACGTGCTTGACCGGCCCGACAAAGGTGTGCTCATACCTCCAATGACGTGGAACGAATTGCTGAGTTTCTCGGAAGACGCCGTTTTGCTCGTCCTTTCCTCGCAGCCTTATCGTCCGGAAATGTATATCAATTCATACGAAGAATTTCTCCGGATTATCCGCGAAGAATAAGTAATTATATGAAATATGCGTAGTCTGTCATTATCCGGCTTTCCAAGAGAAGTAGTACTTACTTGGCCAAGTAAGATATCTTACTTGGCCATAGAAGATATCTTACTTGGCCAAGTAAGTACTACTTCTTTTTTGAGGCTGGTTGGGTTGACCCATTGCGTACATTCATAAAACAGAATGGAAATGGCGTGGGACATCAGGCTATATGAACCTTCTTGCAAACAGGATTGGGACAGTTTCGTTGCGGATTCGCGCAACGGAACCTTCCTTTTCTGCCGTGATTACATGGAATACCATGCCGACCGTTTCCAGGACTATTCCTTGATGTGTTACCATGGCGGACGATTGCATGCCGTTTTGCCTGCACACGTACAGGGACGCACGTTTTGCAGTCATTTGGGACTGACATACGGCGGAATGGTGACCGATGAAAAAGTGACGGCGAAAGGCATGTTGGAACTGTTTAAAGCTGTTTCCATGTTCTTGTGCATGCATGAGCTGGCTACTGAATGGATTTACCGTCCTATACCTTATATATATAGTGATTATCCGAGTGAAGAAGATTTGTATGCCTTGTTCCGGTTCGGCGCCCAATTGTCGGAACGCAAAATATCCACAGTGATTCCGGCAGACGGAAGATACAAGTTTGACGAACTTCGACGGCGTAAGGTCAAAAAGGCCAAGCACACACATTTCGTTATCCTGCAGGATGCAGATTATGCTGCTTTTTGGGAGGTGTTGGAAACCAATTTGCGGGAACGCCATGGGGCACGGCCCGTGCATTCTTTAAGCGAAATGGAATTGCTCCATGCCCGTTTCCCTTCGCATATTCTTTTGTATAGGGTCTGCACGGAATCCGGACGGACTGTGGCCGGCTGTGTGTTGTATATGAGCCGCAATGTGGCTCATGTGCAGTATATAGGTTCTACGGAAGAAGGACGCGCGAACGGGGCCGTGGATTTGTTGTTTGACCATTTGATCAACGATGTGTATAAGGATATCAAGTATTTCGATATGGGGACTTCTGTGGAAGATGGAGGCAGTGTGCTGAACGAAGGCCTTATTTTCCAAAAGGAAGGTTTCGGAGGCCGTGCGGTTGTATATGACACTTATAAAATGGATTTGACGAAAGTTCCGTTATTTAATAAGGAATAGGATATGGTGAAATATTTGGACTTGCAGAAGATCAATGCTTCTTTTGAACCGGAATTGACAGAAGCAGTAGAACGGACGGTGACGTCCGGTTGGTATCTGTTTGGTGCGGAAGTGGAAGAGTTCGAGCGGCGTTTTGCCCGCTATTGCGGAGTGGGACATTGTGTGGGTGTGGGAAATGGATTAGATGCCCTGACGCTTATTTTCATGTCATACGTGAGTTTAGGCCGGATGCAGCGCGGCGATGAAGTGATTGTGCCGGCTAATACTTACATTGCTTCCATTCTGGCTGTGTTGCGGGCCGGATTGAAGCCTGTGTTCTGCGAGCCGGAATGGGAAACTTGTGATATTGATGCTGATAAAATAGAAGCATTGGTCACTTCGAGGACAAAGGCCGTGATGGTGGTACATCTTTATGGACGGATGTGCCGGATGGATGCCGTCCGTGAAATGGCTTGCCGTTATGGATTGTATGTCGTGGAGGATTGTGCCCAAGCACATGGGGCGATGTATAATGGGAAAAAGGCGGGTGCCCTAGGACATGCGGCGGGTTTCAGTTTCTATCCCGGGAAAAATTTGGGTGCTTTGGGCGATGCGGGAGCTGTGACGACGGATGATGATGAACTGGCCGGCAGGGTAAGGGCGTTGGCCAATTATGGTTCTTCTGCGAAATACGTGCATCCTTACATAGGCATAAACAGCCGGATGGATGAGATGCAGGCTGCCGTGTTGAATGTGAAATTGGGCCGTCTGGATGCTGACAATCATCAGCGCAGGGAAGTGGCACGGCAATACGGGGAAAAGATAAAAGCAAAGGAATTGTGGCTTCCGGTGGTGGACGACGAGCAGGCACATGTGTTCCACATATTCACTGTCTTTACGCCGTTGAGGGATAGTTTGCAGTCTTATTTGAAAGCACGTGGCATACAGGCATTGATACACTATCCTATCCCGCCCCACCGCCAAGAATCATTGCGGGATTATGCTGCATTGTCGCTTCCTGTAACGGAACGCATCCATCGTGAAGAGTTGAGCCTGCCCATGTCACCGTTGTTGACAGAAGAGGAAATTTCGCAGGTTGCCGATGCCGTGAACAGTTTTTTTGTTTCTGTCAACGGATAAACGTAATCCGGTTCACGACGGCTTTCTCTCCTTCCGCGTTGGTGGAAATGACATTGTAAACGCCTGAAGACACCCGCTTTCCGTTTTGGTTGCATCCGTTCCACGTGAATAGCCCGCCGTTGGCACGGCCTGAATAAACGAGTTGCCCTGTGACAGTGGTGATTTTCACTTCCGCGTTGTGGGTCAGTCCGTTCACGGTAATGATTCCATTGTATTCCGGTCTCACGGGATTGGGATATACACGCACATTGTCTTTATCCAGTTCCGCGGCTGGCGTGCTGGCGTCGCTCATATAGGAAACCAATCCCAGGAAAGTGCCGATCATGATTTCGCCCGTCTGCGGATTGACGGCAATGCTTTGGATTTGGTCTGAAATGAGAGGGGAGTTTTCCGTGGTGAAATGTTGCAATGTTTCTTGCCCGTCTTCGCTGACCAGGTAAATGCCGTCCGATGAAGTGCCTATCCATTTGCGGTTGGCCGCGTCCACGGCTATGGCACTGACATCAATCCCATTGAACAGGTAGTCTGCATAATCCGTCCCGTCGTTTCTTGATATTTTGATTTGGGTATAAGTGAAATCATCGTTGTTGATGAAATCTTCAGGGTCTTCTATCACGAAAAGCCCGCTGCTCGTGCCTATCCATATTTGCCCGTTGAGGTCTTGGACGAAACAATTGTAGTAATCCGGGTCATATACGACTCCGTCTTGGTTGACAATGGTTTGCCTGAACACGTGCATGTCGTCGGACGTGTCATCCACTGTGGAGTTGAAATCCAGCATGAAAATCCCGCCGGAACTAAGTCGTTTCGAGTTAAGCCAAAGTCTTCCTTTGGAATCAAAGTAGATATAAGTTGAGTTGGGTGCTCCTCGCAATTCTGAAAAATAGAGCTTGGTCCATGTGTTGTCGGCTTTTAGTACGACAAGAATGGTATCCACTTCGTTATTTACCATCCACAAGTTTCCGTTTGCATCATATTGCAGGGCATCGCAACTCACGAAGTTTAATGGCTGGCTGTCATCTGGAAGTATGGTTCTGAGTACGCTGTTCGTGTAATCGTATTTTTTAACGAACTGCAAGTCTTTGAATTCATAAAGCCCTTGTCTTGCCGAACCTACGTAATGATGGGTTGGGTCGTTGGGGTCTTGTGCTATGCTGGTCAGGTTGATGTATCGCAGGTTGGTTTGTGACGTGATGTTTTCTTCACTGAAGTTATGCCATGTGTTGTTTTCATAATACATGGCGGTGCCTTCCCTTTCGATGCTGTTATAGTTCAAATCCCCTCCGGCAACCAATAGGCGGTTGCCGTCATAGTGCATATTGCAGAAATAGTCGCGTATGGGACTGTTGGGTTGTATTGGTTGTTGAGTAGCAATGAATTGCCCGTTTTCGAGTTTGTAAGGTTGCAGGCCTTTCATGCCTTGGCTTGCCCAATAAGTGCCTTTATGGCAGGTCAGATAGTTGAAATTTGTGGTTTGGATGATTTCTTGGAATGTTTCGGCAGAAGAATATGAAATAATCTTGGATGCGTTTCCGACCAAAAGCATGTCGTTGTTGGTGTACATAAACGTGAATGCCCCTTGTTGCAATCGGTTTGCATTTAAGGTATTCGTGTCTAAGCGGTACATTCCATCATTGTTTTTCACGCAATATAATTCGTTTTGGAAGAAAGCAATATGGTTGAACGTGAAGTTGCCCATCCGTTCCCAATTGCTTTTATCCAATAAGTTGAGCGACATGTCGCCTTTATAGCAACCTTCGTTGGTGCTCATGAATATGTTGCTTCCGTCCGTGGTGCAACAGTTCACGTTCATTCCCAAGTCGTATGTATTCGAAAAGATTTCTTTTTCCGTATCTAATTGTATGATTCCGAAGTTTGTGCAGATAAATGCGGTCTTTCCCGCAACAGAAAGGTTGTTGATAATCAAGTTGGGGTAGTTTTTGTCCTTGAGTTGTTTGAGGTTCGACACATCATCGTTTGCGTAAATCAAGTCTATGTTGCCGTTTTCATACGCCAATACCAGTTTTTGCGTTGCCTCGCAATAACCGATAAATTGGATTTTCGTATCGTACAGTCCATTCAGCCGGTCATAGACATACACTTCTGTCGTGGAAGGATCGTAACTGAAAAGGTTGCCGTTACAAAGGGAATATATTTTGTTGTCCGTGGGTATGTTGAAAGAAGCTATCTGCAAGGCAGGATAGGTTTTCCATGAATACGTGGCTTGTCCTGTCGCCATTTCGATGTGGCAAATGAGGATGACGAACAACAAAATATATTTCTTCATAACGGTTTATATTTTCATTCAGGATTTTTTTGACAGATAATCGCAAAGCGCCTTGACGGCACGTGCCCGATGGCTGATTTTGTTTTTGACGTCGCTTCCCATCTCTGCAAAAGTCACATCAAAACCTTCAGGTTGGAACACGGGGTCGTAGCCGAATCCGGAATTTCCTCTTTTTTCCCGTGTGATTTCTCCTCGCACGATGCCTTCAAACAGCTTTTCTTCTCCTTTTTCTATTAACGAAATAACGGTGCGAAATTGTGCCTTGCGGTTGTTTTTTTCTTCCATTTCTTTGAGGAGCTTTTGCATGTTGGCTTGTGAATCATGTCCGTCTCCGGCATACCGTGCCGAATATACGCCGGGTGCCCCGTCGAGGGCTTCCACTTCCAGTCCGGTGTCGTCCGCAAAACAATCTAATCCATAGTGATTGTACACATATTCGGATTTCAGGTGGGCATTGCCTTCCAGCGTGTTTGCTGTTTCGGGTATGTCTGCATGGCAATTGATGTCCGCAAGGCTCAATATTTCCATTTTATCACCTAATATGGCTCTTATTTCTTCCAGTTTATGGGCATTGTTTGTGGCAAATACTAATTTTTTCTTCATTGTTATTGTATTTTGGTTTGATTCTTATGCTTAACCATGTGGCTACGCTCATGATGATGAAGGGCATGAACGGTATGTGGAAGCGCGCTTCGCCGTGTCCGAAAAACAGGAGTACCGCAGTTCCTATCGTGACAATGCTTATGGGAAGAACCACGAATTGTGTTTCCCTCCTTTTCAGCAAAGATATGCAGCTCATGAAAAAGCAGATAATAAGCATGTAGTAATAGAACAGGTTATAGAGGGTGAGGGATTGGACTTTTGAAAGATATGGGAAGTCTGCAACCAACCTTTTCATGCTTAATTCTTCATACATGTAGTCTTTTTCCTCTTTGCCTGACAGGAACGTGCAGAAGTTCACATTGTCCGAAATATACGTTTTGGCCAATTTCAGGGGCATCTGTTTGAGATATTCCTGTGGGTTATGTTGCAGCCAGATGAAAAAGTTCTTTTTCCATAGATTATCTCTTTGGCCACAATCTGTTTGTTGCCCGTAATACATGGGATTGCCATTTGGAAAGAGTTTCAGGTTTTCACTGAGGTTTGGGTCGTTGTCCCATGAATATTGCATCAGTGCCATCCATCCGGTTTGGGCTTGGAACGTGAAATGTTTGATGCGAAGGAAGTTGATTCCTCCGATAAATATGATGCATGCCAAATATCCGGCGGTCAGATTGACGGCTTTTCTTTTTTCCTTTTTGAATAATAAGAAGATGATGGCCGACAGGAGAAACACCATTCCCATCGGGCGGAACCAATTTCCTATGGCCATAAGGATTCCGCCGGACATAGCCTTTCGGTTTAATGCGCACAAGATGCCCGCCAAACAGAAAAAGATGAAGGGCAGTTCGCTCAATGTAGAAGTGGATTCACCGTAATTTGCAGGATATAGCACGTAAATCAGCAAAGCCGTGAAAGCTGTTTTTTTGTTTACTGTCTTTTCTGTGATTTGATAAAGAAGCCAAGCCGTAGCACCTTTCATGAAGGAATAGAGGACGAGAAGCGGGGTGATGGATTTGAAAAGCCAAAGGGACAATGCAACAATGTTGATTGCCCCCAGGTTCCAAATGAATACATGTTCTTTGTATTGGAAAGCTGTAGGATAAGGTTCACCGGCTTCCAGACATTCTTTGGCAAGTCCTATATAGCCTTCGCTATCCGGATAAGGAGTGTATCCGAATATGTGCAAAATGATGAGTTGCAGCAGTGTGAATGCGGCAATAACCGATAAAACTATGGTATTTCTCTGTGCAACTGGCATTTAGAAACAGATTCTTATTTGACTTTGATATGGTCAAATCCTTCGCCATACACTCCCACCACATTACTCTGCGATACGAAGGCATTGGAGTCTATGCGTTTGATGAGCCTGAATATTTCCACACTTTCCCTTCGCTTGGCCAACACGACCAGCACGTGTCGTGGTTCTTTGCTGTACCATCCTTCACCGTTCAATACGGTCACTCCACGGTCGAGTTGGTGGGTGATGGATTCTGCTATTTCCGCATATTTGTTTGAAATGATGAGGAATTGGACAGATTGTCGCACACTGTTCATATAATAATCCAATGCGACCATGGAAATAATCAATATGCAAAAACCGAATACGACTTTTGAGCCTTCATGGAACACCAGATAGCTGGATGAAACGATGGCCACATCGCAGAACATCAGGACACGTCCCAACGTGATGTCGCGGTATTTGTTGACGATGGCAGCGATAATATCCGTGCCTCCCGTGCTGCCGTTGCTTAAAAATACGATGGCGAGCCCGATGCCTTCCGCACATCCTCCAAGCACACAGGCCATGAATGTTTGGTCGCCCAGAATTTTGGGAAATTCACCATTGGCGTCCATGATAAGTTCTTGGAAAAAACCTAATTCAAAAGTAAGTGCTACGATACCCACGATTGTTTTGATGCAAAAGCGGAATCCTAATACCTTGATGGCTGCGACAAGTAGCAACATGTTGACCAAGAAATAGGTGTATTGCACTTTGAAACCTGTGGCATAGAAAATGATGGCTGCCACGCCGGCTAGTCCGCCTGTGGTGATTTGATACGGCAAGACAAAGAGTGTGAACCCAATGGCATAAAGTGTCAGTCCGAAGATAATGCCAAGGTAATCTTTACTTTCTTGCCATATTTCAGCTTTTGTATATTTCATGACTGTTCCTTTTTAATATATAATGCAACCATAGGAAACTTCTGTTCCTATGGTCGCATTTGATTATGTGGTTGTTATTTCAATACGATGTTCACGATGCGTTTAGGCACGATGATGACTTTGACGATTTGCTTGCCCTCGATGTATTTTTGGCTCTGTTCGTCGGCCAACACCGTCTTTTCGATGGAACTGTTGTCCGCATCCGTTGGGAAATCCATCGTGAAGCGCGTTTTTCCGTTGAAGGAGATGCTCAGTTTTATGGTGTCTTCCGTCAGGTATGCTTCGTCCCATTCGGGCCATTCGGCATCGCACACGCTGCTGTCTTCGCCCAACGCATGCCACAGTTCTTCGGCAATGTGCGGGGCAAAGGGTGCCATCAGGATAACCAGTGTGCGCAGGATGTCTTTGTTGTGGCATTTCTGCCCGGAAAGCTCGTTCACGCAAATCATGAATGCACTGATGGACGTGTTGTAGGAAAACGCTTCGATGTCGGCTGTCACTTTCTTGATGAGCTTGTGCAGCGATTTCAGCGCGTCTTTTCCCGCTTCGCCTTCCTCTGGAAGGAAGTTGCCCGTGCGGTCATAGAACAAAGCCCAAAATCTTTTCAGGAAACGATGGCAACCGTCTATGCCGTTCGTGTCCCAAGGTTTGCTCTGTTCCACCGGACCGAGGAACATTTCATACAGGCGGAGCGTGTCGGCACCGAACTTCTCCACAATCATGTCGGGGTTCACCACGTTGAACATGCTTTTGCTCATCTTTTCGATGGCCCAGCCGCAGACGTATTTCCCGTCTTCCAAGATGAATTCCGCGTTTTCGTATTCCGGACGCCACTTGCGGAAGGCATCGATGTCCAACACATCGCCTGAGACAATGTTCACGTCCACGTGCAATGGTGTGGTGTCGTATTGGTCTTTCAGGTTCAGCGACACGAAAGTGTTGGTGTCCTTGATGCGATAGACGAAGTTGCTGCGGCCTTGTATCATTCCTTGGTTGATGAGTTTCTGGAACGGTTCTTCCGTGCAGCTGTATCCGTAGTCGTGCAGGAATTTGTTCCAGAAACGGCTGTAAATCAAGTGTCCCGTGGCATGTTCCGTTCCACCCACGTATAAGTCCACATTTTGCCAGTAGGCATCAATGTCTTTGTCCACCAGGGCTTTGTCGTTTTTCGGGTCCATGTATCTCAGGTAGTAGGCTGAACTTCCGGCAAATCCCGGCATGGTGTTCAGTTCGAGCGGGAAAACGGTTTCATGGTCTATCCGCGAATTGTCCGTCACGCAGCGGTTCACCGTGTCCCAAGCCCAGCGGGTGGCATGTCCTAATGGCGGTTCGCCACTTTCCGTAGGCAGGAATTTGCTGACTTCCGGCAGTTCCAGTGGCAAGCATTCTTCCGGAATCATGTAGGGCATGCCGTTTTTGTAATACACAGGGAACGGTTCGCCCCAATAGCGTTGGCGGCTGAAGATGGCGTCGCGCAGGCGGTAGTTCACTTTTACTCGTCCTAGCTGGTGTTCTTCCACGTATTTTTTCGTGGCGGCGATGGCCTCCTTGATGGTCAGCCCGTTCAGTGAGAAGTCAATGTAGGGCTTCACATCGGCGCGTGGCGAGTTGGTGACGATACCCTCTTTGGCATCGAAACTCTCTTCGCTCACGTCGCAACCTTCCACCAACGGGATGATGGGCAGGTTGAAGTGTTTGGCAAAAGCATAGTCGCGGCTGTCGTGTGCGGGGACGGCCATAATGGCTCCTGTGCCGTAACCGGCCAGCACGTAGTCGCTGATCCAGATGGGGATGGCCTCGCCTGTGAATGGATTGATGGCATACGAGCCGGAGAACACGCCCGTCACGCGGCGGTCGGCAATGCGTTCGCGTTCCGTACGCTTTTTGGTGGCATCCAAGTAGGCATCCACTGCAGCCTGCTGTTCCGCCGTGGTCACTTCGGGCACCAGTTCGCTTTCGGGGGCCAACACCATGAAAGTCACGCCGAACATCGTGTCGGCGCGGGTAGTGAAGATGGTGAACGACTTGTCGCTGTCTTTCACCTTGAAGACCACTTCCGTGCCTTCCGAGCGGCCAATCCAGTTGCGTTGCGTTTCTTTCAATGAGTCTGTCCAGTCAATGGTTTCCAACCCGTCCAGCAAACGTTGTGCATAGGCACTTACACGCAGGCACCATTGCCGCATTTTCTTTTGTACGACCGGATAGCCGCCACGTTCACTCACGCCGTCCACCACTTCGTCGTTGGCCAGCACCGTGCCCAGTTTCGGGCACCAATTCACCATCGTTTCGCCCAAATAGGCGATGCGGTAGTTCATCAGCGTTTCCTGTTGCTGCTTTTCGTCCATGGCATTCCAAGCATCAGCCGTGAAGTCCAGTTCCTCCGAGCAAGCCACGTCCAAGCTTTCTGTTCCCGTCTTTGTGAGCTTTTCGATGAGTTCTTCGATGGGACGCGCTTGTTGGCGTTTATTATCGTAGTAGCTGTTGAACATTTTTTGGAAAGCCCATTGCGTCCAATGATAGTAAGCCGGGTCGCAAGTGCGCACTTCCCGGTCCCAGTCAAAACTGAAACCTATTTTGTCCAATTGTTCCCGGTAGCGTTCGATGTTGGCTGACGTGGTGATGGCCGGGTGTTGTCCCGTCTGTATGGCATATTGTTCGGCGGGAAGTCCATAAGCATCATATCCCATAGGGTTCAGCACGTTGAATCCCTGTAGGCGTTTATATCGTGCATAGATGTCCGAGGCGATGTAGCCTAGCGGATGTCCTACGTGAAGTCCTGCCCCGCTGGGGTAAGGGAACATGTTCAGCACGTAGAATTTCTTTTTGTCCTTGTTTTCCGTGACTTTGTAGGTCTGGTGTTCCACCCAGTATTTCTGCCATTTCGGCTCGATTTCCCTGAAGTTGTATTCCATTTTATTTTAAATAGATTTATTTTTTTCTATTATTTGAAATATAAGATGATAATGTATTGTTCATTTTTTGATAACTCCCCTATTCTGCATTTCCCTGTATGAAAGCTTCCGTGATTTCCACCACATACATTTTGTGCATTCCGCCATGTGTGCCATACCATTTGTCGATGAGTGAGGGGTCGGAAAATGCTTCCGGTTTTAAGTCATCGGAATATAGTTTTTTACCGACAAGCGTGAGCCTTGCTTGTTCAAAAGCTACTCCCCTGCCTTCTACCACGGGTATGGGGCGCAGCCCGCTTTCAACAGTCTTGTTCACATCCCGTCCCGATTTTGAACCGCAAAGCTGGTAAATCTTGCGGGCTTCTTCCGAATCACCTAAGAAAGAAAGCGTCATGAAGTCGTTTTGCTCCGAAAATCCGAACGTGTAACGTTCCGGACGGATGAAGACGAAAGCCACGGGTTTGTTCCACAACCACCCGATTCCGCCCCACGAGGCGGTCATCATATTATAATGGTCTGGTTTTCCTGCACAGACAATCATCCATTCCTTGCTGATGGTTTCGAAAAAATTCTCTTTAAGCTGAGATATTTCTACCTTATTCATCTTGTTTTCTGTTTTCTTCTTTTATTATAATAAGGTGCAAAGATAATGCAAACCGAGTGCAGGACAAAATAAACTCGTTTATTTTTCATGCCGAGGTGCCGCTTATCTTACAGGTAAAAAGATATAGTTGTTAAGAAACCGTGAAGTTTTCTTTGGATTACTTGACGTAAATCAAGAAAAAAAGGGGAAAAGGGAAGATTGTGGGGAAGAGTATTTGGATTTGTGGATTATTCCATAACTTTGCAGTGTCTTTTGGAAAAAGAGAGACGATATATAGGCGTCGTGAGACGCGGAAAGAAAAATTTGGGTATTAGTTAAAGGTAAATAAGATTGTGACAGAATTAGCGTAAGCACGAAACTACGTGATGTAGTGGTTAATAGAAAGAGCAGAAAAATAGTTCGTTTATTGTTTTTGAAAAGATTTTTGAGAGATTAAAGATTTGATTGTCGGGGCTTTCCTCTTGTGACTTGAGGGTCGTCCCGTTTTTTTGTGCCCATAAAATCCAGCAAAAGTTTTCAAAGCCTGAAATTTTTCTTGGTGTGGTGAAGGCGGGTGAAAAACGGGAGTGGCTTGTTTCAAATCAAAAATTAATTGTATTTTTGTGTCTGAAATAAAAAGGAGTTTGGAATTATGGCGAAAGAAGGGTTGACCCCGATGATGAAGCAGTTTTACGACCTGAAAGCCAAGCATCCGGATGCAATCATGTTGTTCCGGTGTGGAGACTTTTATGAAACGTATTGCGAGGATGCGGTGGTAGCTTCCGAGATATTGGGCATTACCCTTACTAAGCGTAACAACGGGGGAAAAAACGGTGAGCCGGTGGAGATGGCCGGTTTTCCATATCATGCCTTGGATACTTATCTGCCTAAGTTGATTCGTGCGGGGCGGCGCGTGGCGATATGCGACCAGTTGGAAGACCCGAAACTCACTAAGACGTTAGTGAAGCGGGGCATCACGGAACTGGTGACACCCGGCGTGGCGATGAACGACAATGTGTTGAGCAACAAGGAGAACAATTTCTTGGCTGCCGTGCATTTCGGGAAAAATAATGTGGGTGTGGCTTTCTTAGACATCAGCACGGGAGAATTTCTCACAGCAGAGGGAACGACCGAATATATAGATAAGCTTTTGGGCAATTTTTCACCCAAGGAAGTGCTTTTTGAGCGCGGGAAGCGCGGACAATTCGAAGGCTGTTTCGGCACGAAGTTTTTCACGTTCGAACTGGATGATTGGGTGTTTTCCGAGCGTACGGCCACGGAAAAATTGCTCAGGCATTTTGAGGTAAAGAACCTGAAAGGTTTCGGCATTGACCATCTCAAGTGTGGTATTGTGGCTTCGGGTGTCATCCTGCAGTATTTGGAGATGACGCAGCATAGCCAGATAGGGCACATCACTTCCATTTCGCGGATAGAAGAGGAACGTTATGTGCGTTTGGATAAATTTACTGTGCGCAATTTGGAACTGATTGTGCCGTTGGCTGATGGCGGAAAGTCACTTCTGAGTGTGATAGACCATACGATTACTCCTATGGGTGCGCGGTTGTTGCGGCGTTGGCTGTTGTTTCCGTTGCGGGATGAAAAGAGCGTCAACGAGCGGCTTGACGTGGTGGATTATTTTTTTCGCGAACCTGAGTTTAAGGAACTGATAGACGGGCAGCTGCACCTGATGGGCGACTTGGAGCGCATCATTTCCAAAGTGTCCGTGGGGAGGGTTTCCCCGCGTGATGTGGTGCAGCTGAAAACAGCTCTTCAGGCGATAGAACCAATTAAGGCAGCCTGTGAGCATACTAAGGATGAGACGCTCAGACGGATAGGGGGGCAGTTGAATCTCTGTGCTTCCATCCGTGACCGTATCGCCCGCGAAATTCAGGACGATCCGCCTTTGTTGGTCAACAAGGGAGGGGTAATTGCCGATGGGGTGAATGCGGAACTGGACGAATTGCGCCACATCGCTTTTGAGGGAAAGGATTATTTGTTGCAAATTCAAAAGCGGGAAACGGAGCGTACCGGCATTCCGAGCTTGAAGATAGCGTATAACAATGTGTTTGGTTATTATCTGGAAGTGCGCAACGCACATAAAGACAAAGTGCCGGCCGACTGGATACGCAAACAGACGTTGGTAAACGCTGAACGGTATATCACTCAGGAACTGAAGGAATACGAAGAAAAAATCATGGGGGCGCAGGACAAAATCCTGGTGCTTGAAACCAAACTGTATAACGAGTTGGTGTTGGCTTTGGCCGAGTTCACACCTTCTATACAGATTAATGCCAATTTATTGGCACGTTTGGACTGTCTGTTGTCGTTTGCCCAGGCCGCACAGGAGAATCGTTACATTCGTCCGGTCATTGCGGACGACGATGTGCTCGACATTCGGCAAGGACGCCATCCGGTGATTGAAAAGGAACTTCCTGCGGGAGAGCAATATATTGCCAATGACGTGTGTCTGGATACCGAGAAACAGCAAATCATCATTATTACGGGACCGAACATGGCCGGTAAGTCTGCCCTGTTGCGCCAGACTGCCCTTATCACACTCATGGCTCAGGTGGGTTGTTTCGTGCCGGCGGAATCGGCACATATAGGCTTGGTGGACAAGATTTTCACGCGCGTAGGAGCCAGTGACAACATTTCGATGGGGGAGAGCACGTTCATGGTGGAAATGAACGAGGCGGCCAACATCCTGAACAACATATCCTCGCGTAGCCTTGTGCTCTTTGATGAGCTGGGACGCGGTACTTCGACGTACGACGGCATCAGCATCGCCTGGGCCATCGTGGAGTATATCCACGAAAACAAGAAAGGGCGGGCACGGACGCTCTTTGCCACGCACTATCATGAACTGAACGAAATGGAGAAACTTTATCCGCGTGTCAAGAACTATAACGTGTCCGTCAAGGAGGTGGACGGAAGGGTCATTTTCCTGCGCAAGCTGGAGCGGGGCGGCAGCGAGCATTCCTTCGGCATCCATGTGGCCAAGCTGGCCGGCATGCCCAAAAGCATCGTGTCGCGTGCGGAATCCGTCTTGAAGGATTTGGAGTCGGCCAACAGCAAGGATGTGATGAAGAACACCCGGGGGGCAAAGAAAGCCATTCCGGCAGGCGGCGGGGTGCAACTCAGCTTTTTCCAACTGGACGACCCCGTGCTGTGCCAAATCCGCGACGAGATCCTGCATTTGGATATCAATAACCTGACACCTATGGAGGCATTGAACAAGCTGAACGACATCAAACATATCGTGACGGGCAAGTGACGCCATAATAAAAAGGAGGAATAAAAATCATGGCCTACGAGATACAGTTTCTGCTTTACAGCATGCCGGACGAAGACGGCAAGGTGCAGGTCGTCATCAAAGATGAAACGATATGGTGTACCCAAAAGGCGATGGCGCGACTTTTTGGAGTTGACAAATCAGGCATTAGCCGTCATATAGCTAACATATATAAAGACGGTGAGTTGTCTCCTGATACGACGGTTGCAAAAATTGCAACCGTTGTGAACAGAGGCATAAGAGGAAAGGTAGAAGAATTAGTTGACTTCTATAATCTAGATATGATTATTTCCGTTGGTTATCGCGTAAATTCCGCAAAGGCGACCCGTTTTCGCCAGTGGGCGACAAAGATACTCAATGAGTATATCCGCAAAGGCTTTGTGCTGGACGATGACAGGCTGAAGCAGGGAACGGCCGTGTTCGGGAAAGACTATTTCCGTGAATTGCTTGAAAGGGTACGTTCTATCCGGGCGAGCGAACGGCGCATCTGGCAACTAAACCTGCAAATAGCATGAGATGAAGGTCGCTTCCTAAGGATGAGGTAATTCTGTAAGAATCTGACATAAGTTTAAAATATCATGGAAAAGAAAGTGGAAGAATATATCCGGGCCAACGAAGCCCGGTTCTTGGAGGAATGGTTCAGCCTGATACGCATTCCGAGCGTGAGTTCCGACCCGGCCCGCAAGGCCGACATGGAGGCTTGCGCCGAACGGTGGCGGACGTTGTTGCTGGAGGCCGGGGCTGACGAGGCGCGGCTGATGCCTTCGGCGGGCAATCCGCTGGTGTATGCCGAAAAGCGGGTGTCGCCCGACGCGCCCACGGTGTTGGTTTACGGGCATTATGACGTGATGCTTGCCGATCCGTTGGAATTGTGGGTCAGTGCGCCTTTCGAACCGGAAGTGCGCGACGGAAAAGTGTATGCCCGCGGTGCGGACGACGACAAGGGGCAGAGCATGATTCAGCTGAAGGCGTTCGAGTACATGGTGCGTTCGGGGGAGTTGCGCCATAATGTGAAATTCATACTGGAAGGAGAGGAGGAAATCGGCTCGCCGAGCCTGGCCGCCTTCCTGCAGGAGCACTGTGAACTGCTGGCCTGCGACATCGTGCTGGTGAGCGACACTAGCATGCTCGCGCCCGATCTGCCTTCGCTCACCACCGGCCTGCGCGGGTTGACCTATTGGGAAGTGGAAGTGACCGGTCCCAACCGCGACTTGCATTCGGGGCATTTCGGCGGGGCGGTGGCCAATCCCATCAATGTGTTGTGCGACCTGTTGGCGCGCATGACGGACGCGGACGGTCGCATCACAGTGCCGGGATTTTACGACGACGTGGAAGAGCTTTCGGCGGAAGAGCGCAAGATGTTGGAGCAGATTCCTTTCGACGAGGAACGCTATAAAGCTTCCATCGGGGTGAAAGCCCTGAAAGGGGAGAAGGGATACACGACCATTGAGCGCAACAGTTGCCGTCCGAGCTTTGACGTGTGCGGCATCTGGGGCGGCTACACCGGGCAGGGAGCCAAGACGGTGCTGCCTTCCAAGGCGTATGCCAAGGTGTCGTGCCGGCTGGTGCCGCATCAGAGCCATGAAAAGATAGCCCAAATGGTTGCCGATTACTTGCTTTCCCTTGCGCCGGACTATGTGCAGGTGAAGGTGACTCCGCTGCATGGCGGCGACGGCTATGTGTGTCCGGTGAACCTGCCGGCCTATCGTGCTGCCGAGGCGGGCTTCACGAAAGCCTTCGGACGCAAGCCCTTGGCCGTGCGCCGGGGTGGGAGTATTCCCATCGTGAATGATTTCGAGCGCATCCTCGGGGTGAAGACCATCCTGATGGGCTTCGGTTTGGAGAGCAATGCCATCCATTCGCCCAACGAGAACTTCCCGCTCGAAATGTTCCGTCGGGGGATAGAGGCCGTGGTGGAGTTCCACCGGCAAGTGAAATTCTAAGATAGGAGTCGTATGGAAAAGAAAACAGTATTGATTACGGGGGCTTCTTCGGGAATCGGGGAGGGGTGTGCCCGCAAGTTTGGCATGAACGGGCACCGCCTGATTCTCAATGGCCGCAATGTGGAAAAACTGGAGGCCGTGAAGGCCGAATTGGAAGGGAAATACGGGGCGGAAGTCCTGCTTTTGCCTTTCGACGTGCGCGACCGCAACGCCGCCCGTCAGGCGTTGGATTCGCTGCCGCAGGAGTGGAAGGCCATAGACGTGTTGGTCAACAATGCCGGGCTGGTCATCGGCGTGGACAAGGAGCACGAAGGCAACCTGGATGAATGGGACGTGGTGATTGACACGGACGTGAAGGCCCTGCTGGCTATGACGCGCCTCGTGGTGCCCGGCATGGTGGAGCGGGGCAGGGGACACGTCATCAACATGGGCTCTATCGCGGGCGACTATGCCTATCCCGGCGGCAGCGTGTATTGTGCCTGCAAGGCAGCGGTCAAGGCTCTTTCGGATGGCTTGCGCATTGATTTGGTGGACACGCCTGTTCGCGTGACGAATATTAAGCCCGGATTAGTGGAGACGAATTTTTCTGTAGTGCGTTATCGGGGTGACCAGGCTGCTGCCGACCATGTGTATGAAGGCATTCGTCCGCTCACGGGCGACGATGTGGCTGAGGTGGTCTATTTCGCGGCTTCCGTGCCCGAACATATTCAGATTGCCGAAGTACTCGTCATGCCCACCCATCAGGCTACCGGCACGATAGCCTGGCGCGGGAAGTAGGATGAATGTTGACTCTTATAAAGGTAAACAGATTGATTGTTATCCCTTCTTTGGTGATTGGCAGTTAATTTGTTTGCCTTTTTATTTTGTAAAAGAGAAAATAAAACCAGTCATTCCCCCAGTGACGGGTGCATGGCCAACGCCTTGTCCTCGGCAGCCTCCATGACCTCGCGCTCGCCCGGGCCTTTGTCGTTGATGCCACATAGGTGGAGGATGCCGTGGATGATGACGCGGTGCAGCTCGCGGTCGTAGGAAGCCCCCACCTGTTCGGCATTCGTTCGCACGGTGTCCAAGCTGATGAAGAGGTCGCCGGAAATAGTGTCCCCTTCGGTGTAATCAAACGTGATGATGTCCGTGTAATAGTCGTGTTGCAGGTATTGGCGGTTCACTTCGAGGATTTTCTCGTCGTCCACGAAAATGTAGGCAATCTCGCCCACCTTCTTCCCGTACCCCGCCGCCACGGCCTTCACCCATGCTGTGTTCTCGCGTTTTTTGAAATTTGGCATTTTTACGCCTTCCGTCTGATAAGTAATCATTTTCGTCTTTTTTAATCGTCAAACAAACGTCCTTGCCACTCCCCGGCATAACGGTTACGCCCCAAATGTTTATACGCCAAATCCGTCACCTCCCGGCCTCGCGGAGTGCGCTTGATGAACCCTTCCTTGATGAGGAACGGCTCATAGACCTCTTCCACCGTGCCGGCATCCTCTCCGATGGCCGTGGCGATGGTCGTGATGCCCACGGGGCCGCCCTTGAACTTGTCGATGATGGTGAGCAGGATTTTGTTGTCGATTTCGTCCAGCCCGTAGCGGTCAATGTTCAATGCCTCCAAGGCATAGCGGGCGATGGACATGTCCACCCGTCCCGAACCGCGCACCTGGGCAAAGTCGCGCACCCGGCGCAGGAGAGCGTTGGCAATGCGCGGCGTGCCACGGCTGCGCCCGGCAATCTCCAAGGCCGCCTCGCGTTCGATGGGCACGGCAAGGATACGCGCCGAACGCTCCACAATGCGCGAAAGCACTTCGGCATCGTAGTATTCCAAATGCAGGTTGATGCCGAAACGCGCGCGGAGCGGCGCGGTGAGCAGCCCGCTGCGCGTGGTGGCACCCACGAGCGTGAAAGGATTCAGGTCTATCTGGATGCTCCGCGCCGACGGGCCTTTGTCAATCATGATGTCGATGCGGTAGTCCTCCATGGCGGAATAGAGATACTCCTCTACCACGGGGCTGAGGCGATGAATCTCGTCAATGAACAACACGTCATTCGGTTCCAGCGACGTCAGGATGCCCGCCAAGTCGCCGGGCTTGTCGAGCACAGGGCCAGAGGTGACCTTGAAACCCACGCCCAATTCGTTGGCGATGATATTGCTCAGGGTAGTCTTTCCCAGTCCCGGCGGGCCATGCAACAGGGTGTGGTCAAGCGGTTCGCCGCGGTATTTGGCCGCTTCGACGAACACGCGCAAGTTGTCCACTACTTTCTTTTGCCCGCTGAAATCCTCGAACCGCAGCGGTCGCAAGGCGTTCTCAAACTCGCGCTCGGTGGCCGACGGTTGCGGACGATGTATGTCAAATCCTTCTTCCATCGGGGCAAAGATACTATCTTTTCTGCACAAAACGGACATGCGTTTTATTTTTTATGTAACTTTGCCGCTTAATCGTATTCACACGAAACGCTTATGGTCTTAAACTATATTTGGGTGGCATTCTTCGGCATCGCGTTCCTCATCGCGGCGGGCAAACTGTTGTTCGTAGGCGATGCCAGTGTGTTTCCGGCCATCATGGACTCCACTTTCGACTCGGCCAAGAACGCCTTCGAGATTTCCCTGGGGCTGACGGGGGTGCTGTCGTTGTGGATGGGCATCATGAAAATCGGCGAACGGGGCGGACTGGTCAACCTGCTGGCGCGGGGGCTCAGCCCGTTGTTCTGCAAACTGTTTCCCGACATCCCGAAGAACCATCCCGTCATTGGCAACATCTTCATGAACATCTCGGCCAACATGCTGGGGCTGGACAACGCCGCTACCCCGCTCGGGCTGAAAGCCATGGAGGGACTGCAGGAGCTGAACCCCAAGAAAGACACGGCCACCAACCCGATGATTATGTTCCTCGTGCTGAACACGTCGGGGCTGACCATCATCCCGGTGAGCATCCTCGTCTATCGCGCCCAACTCGGCGCGGCGCAACCCACGGACGTGTTCATCCCCATCCTGCTGGCCACATTCGTGTCCACGCTCGTGGGCATCATCGTCACCAGTCTCTACCAGCGCATCAACCTGCTCAACCGCACCGTCCTGCTGACGCTCGGCGGGGCCTGCGTGGCCGTGGCGGCCATCGTGTGGGGCTTCAGCCGGCTGGACAAGGACGAGATGAACGCCTGGAGCACGACCATCGCCAACGTGCTGCTCTTCTCCATCATCATCGCCTTCATCGCCGCCGGGGTGCGCAAGCGCGTGAACGTCTATGAAGCCTTCATCGAAGGAGCGAAAGACGGATTCACCACCGCCGTGCGCATCATTCCCTACCTGGTAGCCATTCTGGTGGCCATCGGCGTGTTCCGCGCGTCGGGGGCGATGGACTTGCTGATCGACGGCATCGCCTGGACGGTGGAGGCCTGCGGCGGAAACAGCGACTTCGTGGGCGCCCTGCCCACGGCCCTGATGAAGCCCCTGAGCGGCAGCGGGGCGCGGGGCATGATGGTGGACGCGATGGCCACCTACGGGGCGGACTCCTTCGTGGGCCGGCTCAGCTGCATCTTCCAAGGCGCGACGGACACCACCTTTTATATATTGGCCGTCTATTTCGGCAGCGTGGGTGTGCGGCAGACGCGCCACGCCGTGACCTGCGGCCTGTTGGCCGACTTGGGCGGCATACTGGCCGCCATCGCCGTGGCCTATCTTTTCTTTGGCGCATGAAACCCATTATCAAACATACAACAATATGGCCGGATTGAAATCGGTGGCGAAAGACACCGCCATTTATGGACTTAGCAGCATCATCGGCAGGTTCCTGAACTATCTGCTCGTGCCCCTCTACACCGCGAAGATGAGTGTGGAAAGCGGAGGCTACGGCATCGTGACCAACATTTATGCCTACGTGGCGTTGGTCATGGTGCTGCTCACCTTCGGCATGGAGACCACGCTGTTCCGCTTCGCCAACAAGGAGGGGGAAAACCCGCAAACGGTCTATAGCACTACACTCGGCATGGTGGGGGGCGTGGCCCTGCTGTTCGTGGCCGCCGTGCTGGCGTTCCTCTCCCCCATCTCTTCGGCCATGGGCTATGCCGCCCATCCGGAGTATGTGGGCGTGATGGCGGCCTGCGTGGCCCTCGATGCTTTCCAAGCCATCCCGTTCGCATGGCTGCGCTACCAGCATCGCCCCATTAAGTTCTTCGCACTGAAGATGCTGTTTATCGTGCTCAACATCGCACTCAACATCCTCTATTTCGTGGTGCTGCCCCCACTCTATGCCCGCCATCCCGACGTGGTAGGCCTCGTCTATGATCCGACCGTCGGGCCGGGCTACGCCTTCATCCTCAACCTGGTGAGCACGGGGCTGGTGACGTTCTTCTTCATCCCCGAACTGACGGGATTCAAATACCGCTTCGACACAGGACTGATGAAACGCATGCTGGGCTACAGCTGGCCCATCCTGCTCCTCGGCATCGCAGGCATCCTGAACCAGACGGCAGACAAGATCATCTTCCCGTTGGTGTACAAGGGGCCGGAAGCACAGTCGGAACTGGCCGTCTATGGCGCCTGCGTCAAAATCGCCATGATCATGGCCATGATTACGCAGGCTTTCCGCTATGCCTACGAACCATTCGTGTTCGGCAAGGCCAAGGACAGGAACAGCGGCGAGACCTACGCCACGGCCATGAAGTTCTTCATCATCTTCACCCTGCTGGCCTTCCTCTGCGTGGTGGGCTACATGGACATCCTGAAACACATCATCGCCCCCGACTACTGGCCCGGCCTGCGCGTGGTGCCCATCGTCATGGCCGCAGAAATCATGATGGGCATCTATTTCAACCTGTCGTTTTGGTACAAACTCATAGACAAGACCATTTATGGTGCGTGGTTCTCAGCCGCAGGCTGCCTCGTGCTCTTCGCGGTCAACATCATATTCGTGCCGCAATACAGCTACATGGCCTGCGCCTGGGGAGGCTTCGCCGGTTATGCCACTGCCATGCTCCTCTCCTACTTCGTGGGACAAAAACAAAATCCCATTGATTATCCGCTGAAAAGCATTGGCATTTATGTGCTCATCGCCGCATTCTTCTATGCCATCATGGCTTTCCTGCCGGAGAGCTGGCCTGTCTGGGGGCGTGTGGGTGTCAACACCGTGCTGGTCCTGCTGTTTATCGGGCATATCCTGAAGCATGACCTGCCGCTCCGTAGCCTGCCGGTCATCGGGAAATATTTCCGCAAATCCAATTAATTTTAAAACATATATATATGAAGAAAAAGTTTTTAATGCTGTTGGCCTTTGCCTGCTGTTTCGGCGGGGTGAAGGCAGACGAAGGGATGTGGATGCTCAGCCACATCTCGCCCAAGAGCATGAAAGTCATGAAAGATTTGGGCTTGGAGATGAGCAAAAAGGAGCTGTATAACACAAAAGGTACTTCGCTGAAGGATGCCGTGGTTAGCTTCGGTGGCTTCTGCACCGGCGTCATTGTCTCGCCCGACGGCTTGGTGTTCACCAACCATCACTGCGGTTTCAGTAGCATACAGGCGTTGGCCACCCCGGAAAACGATATCCTGAAAAATGGCTTCGTGGCCCGCACACAAGCTGAAGAATTGCCGGCCAACGGACTTTACGTGCGTATCTTGCAGCGCACGGACGACGTGACCAAACGGGTGGACAAGGCATTGAGGAAATACTACAAGACTCACGAAGCCCAATTGGATACGCTGGGCGACAATGCCGAAGAAAAGCTGCGCTATTACGTTGTGGATTCCGTATGTCTGGCCATTGAAAACGAATATGCCAAGAAATATCCGGGACTCATCTGTGAAGTCAGCCCCTACTACACGGGCAACGCTTTCTATGCCAACGTGTATAAGCAATACGACGACATCCGTCTCGTGTTCGCCCCGCCCCAAAGCCTTGGCAAGTTCGGCGGCGAGACCGACAACTGGATGTGGCCGCGACAGACATGCGACTTCAGCGTGTTCCGCATCTACACCGATGCCGACAACCAACCGGCGGAATACAGTCCGTCTAATCGCCCGATGCAGGCCGGACGCTATGCGCGCATCTCGTTGGATGGTTATGAAAAAGGCGACTACTGCATGACTATCGGCTATCCCGGAAGCACCAACCGCTACCTCTCGTCATACGGTATCGTGGAACGAATGGAGAATGTCAACATGGCACGCATTGAAGTGCGCGGTGTGAAACAGGAAGTATGGAAAAAATGGATGGACAGCGACCCGGCCATACGCTTGCAATACGCTTCGAAGTATGCCAACAGCTCCAACTATTGGAAAAACAGCATCGGCATGAACAAAGCCCTGAAGGAACTGAAAGTGGTGGAAGGCAAGCAACAACAGGAACAACAAATCAACGCGTGGATTCAAAAAGACAAGAAACGGCAAGCCCGTTTCGGCGACCTCCTTGCCGACCTCGGACAGGCATATGCAGGGCGCAAGGCCGGCAACCATGCCGTCAGTTACCTGAATGAATCCTTTGTCGGCGGACCGGACTTGCTGCGCATCGCCCTCTACTACACCAACCTGCAAGCCGTAGTCGATTCTTCGGCCAAGGAAGCTTGGAAAAGCCGGTTGCGCCAGCAATACAAGGACTGGAACCAGGATGTCGATAAGGAAACCATGACCGTCCTGATTGACAACTATGCCAAACAGGTTGAAAAAGAGTTCCTGCCTGATTTCTACCAAATCATTGAAAAGGAATATGCCAACGATACCCGTGCCTACGTGGACGCCATGTTCAAACAAACAATGCTGGCCGACACGAATTGCGTCAACCAGTCGCCTACACAGGAACAAAAAGACAAAGACATGGCCTTGTCGTGTCTGAAAAGCGTGATGATGCTTGGCCAAAAAGTGTCGCAGGACATTCGGAAATATAACATCGCCATCAGTCAGGGTGAACGCTTGCTTTGTGAAGCCATCCTGGACATGGAAATGGATCAGCCGCATTATTCGGACGCTAACTCCACCATGCGCCTGAGCTATGGTTTTGTGAACGATTACACCGGTGCTTCCGGGCATCAGGATTACTTCACCACCATGCCCAGCCTGCTGGCCAAAATAGCCCAAAGCGACAAGATTGACGAATACAAGGTGGAACCGGAAGTCAAAGCTTTGTTCGAAGCGGGGGATTTTGGCCCCTATAAAGACCAGGCAAGCGGCGAGATGCAGCTCTGCTTCCTGACCAACAACGACATCACCGGCGGGAACTCCGGAAGCCCGATGTTCAACGGCAAGGGCGAACTCATCGGCCTGGCTTTCGACGGCAACTGGGATGCCATGAGCAGCGACATCAGCTTCACACAAGACCTGACCCGCTGCATTGGCGTTGATATCCGTTATGTGCTCTACATCATCGACCGTTGGGGACAGGCCGGCCGCTTGTTGCAGGAAACGGGAGTGAAATAAAACCAAGCCAAACAGCCCCGCCCCTAATTGAGGCGGGGCTGTTTGTTCTACTTCATCGGCAAAGTTAGTACTACTGACTTTGCCAAGTAAGATATCTTATTTGCCCATTTAAGATATCTTACTTTGCCAAGTCAGTATATCTTCTTTTTGGAAAGTAAGTATCTTTTTTGCACTACGATGTCGCGCCCCGTCATACAGAGACTTTTTTCCGTGAAGGGTTCACGGGTTCACACTCGTTGTGTGTCAATGAGTTGCTGTGAACCCTTCGCAATTCTTCCATTCACATACGGCTCATCAAGAAGAATGAGGGGCAGTAGAAATTCGGTGGGGAAACGGTTTCATGCTACCCCGCTGATATGCTGCGACAGATTTGAGATCCATCGCAACAAAGGTTTGTCCGTCCGGAGGCAAAACTCCTCCGCCTTGTAGGGGAGGTGGCCCGCAGGGCCGGAGGGGTTTCCCATGCACAAGAGTGACTTTCCTCTTTTTCCGACCCGTTTATGTTATCCGCAGATGCGTCCGGTGTTGTTCCCGTGGGCGTAAGACCCCCTCCGCCCCTTCGGGGCTCGTCCCCCTGCGAGGCGGGACAGTTTTGGCATCCGCATGGAGAACAGAAGGGGCATTACGGCCCGTGCAGAATTTATTAACCCCCCACTAAAAATCTACTGAGCCTGAACTAGTGCTTGGCACGTGTAAGCCCTTACGGGCTTGCGGATTCGGAAATCCGCACCTCCTGTTGCGCCGGATTACAAATCCGTCGCGGCGAGAAAATTCCTCTCTTCGGGAGAGAGGAATCGGCGCTGTTCCGCCCGTGAAAAAACGTTAGTTATAGGCTTTTAAATAGAACAGATAATAAACGCGGCGCACAAATTGCACAAAATTTGTCGCAGATTTAACACAAAAAGTCAGAGAAATATTTGGCGGGAATGTTGATTTTATCTACATTTGCCGTGTAAAAATACACTTTAACAGGTGTACCGATTCCTCTCTCCCGAAGAGAGCAATCGCCAAAGTGGGCAAAATCCACTGAATTTGAGTGAAAAACGGGTGGATGACACAAGTCCCCGCTGAGGCATTAACCTAATTGTAATGAAGAAAAGAGAACCAAACATTTATACAACAATTAATCTTATCTAAAGACCTAAGGTAATGAAAACAAAATTACTCTTTACTGCGGCTCTAATGGCCGCAACCGTGGGGACGCAGGCCGTCCCCAACACGGGGAGCAGCATGCTCGTGCAGCTGCTCGAAAGCCAACGGTTGGAAAATAACGTGGAGGTGTTGGCTGAGGGGGAAGAAACCACAGAAGAAGTTACACAACATCAGCGTCCGGAAGGGGAGAACGTGGATGTGACGGATTGGATTGTCAATCCGGGATTCGACGACGGAACTACGAACGGCTGGGAATACACAGGCACGTTGCCTGTTATTGTGGACGGACGTGCAGAGTCGATTAGTAATCCATGGCATAAATATACTTTTGATTTTTATCAGGACATTCAGGTTCCTAATGGCTTATATTCCGTTTCAGTTCAAGAGCATGCGACAATAGGCGGTAGGGCCAATTTGTATATCCAAGGTTATGACCGGGCAACAGCCTTGATGAACTGGAATAATGGAGACTTTACCCAATGGGTGGATGAAAATGTCAGCCGCGTAACTACGGGTAATGTGTTGGTGGTAGACGACACAGTGCGCATTGGCGTAAACTTGCATTCGGGGCATCAAAGTCAGAACCTTCATTTTGACAACTTCAAACTGACTTATGTGAACGACGGAAATGCCGAGGCTCAAAACCTATATAATGCCAAGATCGGTGAATTGAGGGACGCGACGACCTATCCCGTCGGTTTGCAGGCAAGAGTGGATGCGGCCAAGGCGGAAAAGACGGTTACAACGGATAACTTTTTGGCAGAGTACACGGCATTGGATGCCGAAGTCGCCTTGTTGAACTCCTCGGCCGTGTCCGATTTCATGGAACTTGTAGCGTCTTATTCTTCCATCGCGGCTAATTTGGATGAGACGGCCCAGGGTGCCATCACTGCGGCTATTGCAGCGGCCAATGAGGCTTTGGTAACCGTGGAAAGCGTGGATGGAGTGGCACAAATCAGTGACAATCTGACCGCCGCATTCCGTGAAGCTACAGGCGACCAGGAATATGTGGTGGCTGAATTTAACTTTGATGATGGTCGCACTGACGGATGGAGCGGTGCAACCGGCAATATGGCTGGGGCTGGAGTAATGGAGTTCTATAATCAAAATTTTGATTTCTGGTATCAGTTGAGGGACTTGGAGTCCGGATGGTATCAAGTGGAAGTCAATGCATTCTATCGCTCTTCTTCTTTGGAAGACCATCAGGCAAGATTGGATAAGAATTTGGCGGTAATTTTTGGAGATGACAATGGACCGGGCAGGCGTTATTCCATGCCGGCATTGAGCCTCTATGACGAAGATTGTACAGAGGTTGGCGGAATGGGAAATGCCGGTGCATATCCTAATGATAGAACCCAGGCTAATAGCTGCTTCCAGGCCGGGCATTATAAGATGGTGGTGAATGCTTATGTGGGTGCGGACGGCATCTTGAATTTTGGTTTGGCCGGTACGAACCAAGGTGGCTCTTGGATTTGTTTTGACAACTTCAAGGTGACCTACAAGGGCAATGATTTAAGCGCGATGTATGATGCCATGCAAGTGCAGGCCGTAGCGTTGGCTGAAAAATATGGCATGACAGCCTATGCAGAAAATTTGAACGGTTTGACCAAGCCCGAAACGGTGGACGAAGCCGCAATTTGGAATATGAATGAACAAACCAAAGCCATCATTGATATTGCCAATGCGATGGTGGATGTTCCGGATTTTTCAGTTTATGGTCCACTTGTTCAAGAAGTGTTGAGTCAGTCAGACGCATTGGCTGAGGACAAATCCCAATTGGAAGCTGTTTATGAGAAAGCCGAAGCGTTGACATTGGCCACTGTGACAAGTCTTGAGGAAACGAATATAGATATAGAAGAAGCATACCACAACTATTTGCGTGTGGCCAACCCGGCAGAAGGTTATCAGTTCGATATGACTTGGTTGCTGACGAACCCGAATGTGGCTGATATTGTTACAACTGATGGTTGGTACTCTGATTTGATGGACAATGATCCGGCAGATCCTATTCGTCATCAGACCAATGGGAACTATCGGGGTGAAACGAACAGCGACCGGTTCATAGAAAAATGGTCTGCAAAGGCTTGGAAACCGGAAAATGGTAATGGTTGGGTGATTTATCAACGTGCGGAAGTGCCTGTTGGTTCTTATGTGATGAGTGCTGCGGTATTTGTAGATCGTCCTGGAAATGCAGATGCGAGTGTTACTGGAGTACCGGAGGCAAATCTTAGTGTGGGATTTGGTAATGAAGCCTTGGTGAAAGGTGATGCTTTCGAATGGGTAAGCGGTGGATCGAATGTGCTGAAATATAAAAAAGTTTCTTTCAACTTGACAGAAGCTGCTACGGCGGAGAATCCATTGAAACTGGGTATCTATATCGGCGAGAACAATGATGCCGACTGGTTTGGTATCAATGACATGAAGCTCTACAAGGTTCATCAGGAAGCTACCGACCTGTCATTGAATGAAACGGATGTGGCTTATGAAGTGGCAGCCGGCACGTTTGCCAACGTCACCCTGACCCGCACTTTGAAGTCCGAGTCTTGGAACACGTTCTGCGTGCCGTTCGACATGACGGCTGAGCAACTTGCCGCCAACGGCATCACGGACGTGCGCGCATTGGAATCGGCCAGCGTGGAAGGCGAAAGCGTGACCCTGAACTTCTCAGAAGACAATGTGAACGCAGTGGAGGCCGGTGTGCCCTACTTGGTGAAGGTTGATGCAAACTATGATGGTACCATTAATGTGGAGAACGTATTGGTATCTGCCGCAGAGCCGACTACAGTAAGCGTGGAAGGTGGTGTCAGCATGACGGGTAACTATGCTGCAGGCAACGTGCCCACAGGCGCATACTTCATCAGCGACAACGCCTTCTATTATGCAGATGTGGAAACAGTCGTATTGAAAGGCTTCCGCGCCTACATCAATGTGAATGGGACATCAGAAGCTGCTGGTGCCAACCGCCTGATGATAAACCTCGACGGCGAAGTGACGGGCATCGAAGACGTGCTGGGCGAAGAAGCTGCCGAAGCCGACAAACTGGTGAACGTGGTGTCGCTGGACGGCATGACGGTGAAGGCCGGCGTGAAGAAGGCGGAAGCCTTGGACGGCCTGCAGAAGGGCATTTACATCGTGGACGGCAAGAAGTACGTGGTGAAATAAACAGGATTCATTAACCTTTTAAAAAAGAAAAGAAAAAGAATATGGAAAAGAAAAGATATGTGGCTCCCGAGGTGGAGACCGTGCAGATGGAAGCCATGTCCATGATGGCGCAGAGCGTGGGTTCGAACCTGGATGACCTTCAGGAATTCAAAGGCAATGCAACCGACTTCCAGGGCATTGAAGCCGATGCTAACCGTAACGCATGGGACGACCTTTGGTAATTCCATGCCAAGCTAAGTGCTGACCCGGTTTTTTCGAGTCTCTTCCGGGCAGCATGCAAGGGCGCACTCCATTTACCCCCGGAGTGCGCCCTCATTATATATATGTATTCGTTGTAAACTGGTTGTTTTGCGACCTCGGGCGCAGCGAAAGCACCAGCCCTTTCAGCACTTGAAAGCCCCGCTTTTTGCTGCGTCTCGCCGCGACGGATTTGCAATCCGGCGCAACAGGAGTTGCGGATTTCCGAATCCGCAAGCCCGCAAGGGCTTACATGTGTCACGCACAGTTTTATGTAAAAAAGGAATTCTTTTTTCGGATTACAAATCCTGATACTCAATTGCGTGGGATTGCAAATCCCACGCGGCGGGTTGTTTTGCGTCCGGCTGGAAAAACTTCCCCCTGCGAGGCGGGACAGTTTTTCTGCCCTCGGACGTAGTGAAAGCACCAGCCCTCCCGGCACTTGAAAGCCCCTTTTCCCCCTGAAAAATCCGCATCTGAAAAGATTTTCCACCCTTTTGAAGATATATTCAACCCGCAACCGCCCTTTTTCCGGTACTTTTGCGAATGGAAAACTTATATCTCTCAAACCAAAAACAAATAGCATGAAACGAAACAAGACCAAACGGGCTTCCACCCTCCTACGCACGGCGTTGCTGTGCGCTGCCGGACTGTGGAGCTTCATGCAACCGCTGAACGCCTTCGAGGTGGAACGGTTGCGCACGGAAGCCGTGAAAAACCCCGTGGGCATCGACGTGGAACGACCCATGTTCAGCTGGGCCATGGATGCCGGGGAAGAACGCGGCGTGAAACAAACCGCGTATGAAATCGCTGTGTTCAGCGACGCGGCATGCACCACGGAAGTGTGGACTTCGGGACGCGTGGAATCCGACCGGCAAATCGACGTGCCCTATGGCGGGGACAACCTGCAACCCTCCACGCGCTACTACTGGACGGTCACGGTGTGGGACAACAAAGGCGGCGAGGCCACGTCCACGGAACAGGCCTACTTCGAGACCGGCCTGATGGGCAGCGGATGGGACGGCGCACAATGGATCAAGGCCACCGACACGCCGCTCTCCGAAAACACGGAAGGCGGCATTACGAACTACACCGTGGAAGCCGATTTCGAAATCGACAATATTTCCACGGGTGTGATTTTCGCCTCCAACGACGCACACAGCCATTATTATATGTGGCAAGTGAACCTCGAAGCCGGCTATCCCCGCTTCCGCCCGCACGTGTGGCGCGGCCCGAACCTCAGCGATGCCACTTGCCTGGCGGAAATCGACCTGCGCCCGTTCATTGACGTACAGCTCCATCAGACCTACCACTTGCGCATCGAGGTGGAAGGCAACGTGGCGCGCACCTACATCGACGACGTGCTGGTGGACACACGCAACGAACCCGACGGCGGGAACTATGGCTACGGCCACATCGGCATCCGGCAGGATGCCGCCTTGAACGACCCCAACAATCCAGAACGGGCGTACTTTGACAATTTCACCGTGACCGACCTGACCGACGGCAAGGAAGACACCCTCATCGCAGAAGACTTTTCCGACAGCACGAACCCCTTCACGGCCGGCAGCATCCGCGACGGGCGGCTCTATGTCGAAAAATCCTATTCATGGTATGCTCCTCCGGTGGTCACGGGAGAAGGCTATGACGTGGATCTCGACTTCATCGTCGTGCGCGACAACGCGGGCATCATCTTCTCCGGCTATGACACGAACAACTTCCACCTGTGGGGCATCAACGTGCGCGACAAGGCCACGCCTTTCCTGCGCCGCCACGTAAAGGTGAACGGCGGCTTCACCAGTTCCGACACCGACCTCGGCCAGTTCTTCACCAAGGCCGACCTCACCGGTGCGGTCCACCATCTGAAAATCTCCGTCAGGGGAACCCTGATACAGACCTACATCGACAACCAGCTGGTGGACACCTACAACGACACGTCCGGGCGGCTGACCAACGGCCTCGTGGGTTTCCGCGCCTACTACGACCGCACGATGAACGAGGAAGCCTGCTACGACAATGTGACCGTGACCACGTTCACCGACGGGCAGGGCACGGTGACCTTCTCCGAGGACTTCGAGGGTGCAGGCCAGGCCTTCAGCGACGGCACGATCGTGACGCGCGAAGGCAACAAGATGCTGTGCGTCCGCTCCACCTACGACGAGACCTGCGCCCTGCAGACCACGGGCCGGGAAAAGGGCATACCCCTCTTCCGCAAGGTGTTCACCACGAAAGGCGCGGTGAAGTCGGCCAAGCTCTATGCTTCCGGGCTGGGCGTGTTCGACCTCTTCATGAACGGCCACCGCGTGGGAGTAGATGGCACGGAGATCTATGACGAATTGAAGCCGGGATGGACGGACTACCGCAAGGAAGTCAACTACATGACCTACGACGTGACTCCCCTCATGCGTGAAGGCGACAATGTCCTTGGCGCACAGGTGAGCAACGGATGGTGGGCCGGCCCCATCGCCCACGGCATGTACGGCACCCCCGCGTTGGGCTTCATCGCCAAGCTGCGCATCGAGTACGAGGACGGCTCGGTGGAGCACGTTGTGACGAATACCGAATGGGCCAGCTCCTTCTGCGGCCCTGTGATGATGGGCGACATTTATAATGGCGAGACCTACGATGCCCGCCGCGAGAGCAATTGGACTTCGCCCGAATACGACGCTTCGGGTTGGAACTGCACGGCGGTGAACACGGACTTCCGAGGCGAAATCACGGCCTTCCGAGGGCAGACCGTGCGGGTGCGCGAAGCGTTCTGCCTCACGCCCAAGGCCATCACGGTCTATGAAGGCGCGAAACCCACCGGCACCACCTACGGGGAGATCAACGTCACCCGCACCCTCGGGGGCACGGAATCCCTCCGCCTGAAGGCGGGCGAGACGGCCCTCTTCGACCTGGGACAGAACATGACGGGCTGGGTGCGCTTCACCGTCAAGGGGGATGCAGGCACGAAGCTGCGCGTCAAGTTCGGCGAGATGCTCAACGACAACGGCGCGTCCGACCGCCTCAACGACGGCCCCGGCGGCAGCCTCTACACCTACAACCTGCGCACGGCGGGTGCCACGCTCCACTACACGCTCCGGGGCGCGGAAGAGGGTGAGACCTTCCATCCCTCCAACACCTTCTTCGGTTTCCGCTACTGCGAGGTCACCACGACAAGCGATGTGGAAATCACGTCGCTGGAAGGCCAGTTCGTCGGTTCGGACTTGGAAGAACACGCCACCTTCGAGACCAGCCACCCCGACGTGAACCAGCTCTACAGCAACATCCGTTGGAGCCAGCGCGACAACTTCCTGAGCATTCCCACCGACTGCCCGCAACGCGACGAGCGGCTGGGCTGGACGGGCGACATCCAGGTGTTTGGCCGCACGGCCACCTACCACGCCGACACCCGCGCCTTCCTCCGCAAGTGGCTCAACGACCTGCGGCAGAGCCAGCGCGAGGACGGGGCCTATCCCGAAATCGCCCCCTTCCCCAACTTCTGGGGATTCGGCACCGGCGGCTGGGCCGACGCGGGGGTCATCGTGCCCTGGACGGTCTATCTCATGACCGGCGACCAAGCCGTGCTCGGGGAATGCTATGCCTCCATGACGCGCTACATGGACTGGCTCTCCCTGCAAGGCGACGGCCAATACAAATACAACGGCGCGGGCACGTCCACGGGCGACTGGCTCTCCTACGAAAACACGGACGCGCGTTATGTCTGCGTGTGCCACTACGCCAACGTGGCGCAACTGATGAGCAAAATCGCAGGGGCATTGAGCCAGTCGCCGGCCGATGCCTACCATGCCGACTCGCTGAAGTACGCCGAACTCTATGACAACATCCGCGCCGAATGGCAAGGACGCTATTTGGACGGCAACGGGCAACTCACCATCTCCACCCAGACTTCCTACCTGATGGCCCTGAAGTTCGGCCTGCTGCCCGAAACGTCCGTGGAACGCGCCCGGGAAATCCTGCGCGGGAAAATCGAAAACAACGGCTACAAGCTGAGCACCGGCTTCATCGGCACGAGCCTCCTCTGCCAGACGTTGAGCGAGCAGGGCATGGACGACCTGGCCTACGACCTCTTGCTGCAACGCGAGAATCCTTCTTGGCTCTACAGCGTGGACCAGGGTGCCACGACCGTTTGGGAACGTTGGGACTCCTACACTAAGGAAGGCGGATTCAACAAGCATGAATGGAACATGAACTCCTTCAACCACTACTCCTACGGCGTGGTGGCGGAATGGATGTTCCGCCGCGTGGCCGGCATCGAGAGCGACGAGGCGCAGCCGGGCTTCAAGCACTTCTTCCTGATGCCCACGCCGGACGACCGCACCTATTTCCCCGCCGGGCAGGAACGCATCACCTCGGCGAAGGCCAGTCACCGGAGCGGCTACGGACTGATCCGCAGCGAATGGGAGCGCGGCGAAGACGGGCGCATTGCCTACGTGGCCACCGTCCCGGCCAACACCACGGCCACGCTCTACCTCCCCCTAGCGGACGAAGACGATGAAATCACCGAAGGCGGCAAACCGTTGGAAGAAGCCGAAGGGCTGGAGTTCAAGGGTGTCCGGGACGGCAAGGCCGTCATCGAACTGCAATCGGGAACCTATCGCTTCAACATCGCGGAAGGTCGCCCCGACAAGGTGGAAGAAACCATTGGCCAAACGTTGCGCATCCATCCCAACCCGTTCCACGACACGCTGCACATCACGTGCGACGAGATGGTCAACAACGTCAGTGTGACGGCCAGCAACGGACAGGTGGTCTGCAACCAAAGCGGCACAGAGAGCATCAACACGGCTTCCTGGACACCGGGGCTCTACATCGTGAGGGTCAACACGGCGGAACACGATTATCGGACAAAGGTAATCAAGGAATAAAAAGACTGTAAACAAGGAAACACTGCGCTTTGGCGCGAATTTCAACGGCGGCAATGTCATTTCCCCAAAAAAGAAATGGCGTTGTCGCTTTGCTTTTAATGAGTATCCGCCATTGCCCCAAAGACGTTCCAAAAGTCAATTCCGTTACTTTGGAGTTTCAGGCGTTTGGAACTGGGTGTTCCAGGCGTTTGGAACTGGGTGTTTCAGGCGTTTGGAACTGGGTGTTTCAGGCTTTGAAACTGGGTGTTCCAGGCTTTGAAACTGGGTGTTTCAGGCTCTGAAACTGGGTGTTTCAGGCTCTGAAATTTTCATCCAACAGTCATGGTAATGAAACCGCCCCACTTTTTATCCTTGTTTTTCCGTAGTTTTTCCAAAGAAATATACTACTATGTATTGCATAGTTCCTATATATTGCCTAATTTTGTACCGAGGGAAAAGAATTCCGGCCGGACATGTTCCCCCCGAAAAAAGACAGATGCCTATGAATGTGGACAATGCGAAATCACAGATGCGGAAAGGAATGCTGGAGTATTGCGTCATGTTGTTGCTCCGCAGGGAGCCTTCGTACGCTTCGGACATCATCGCGAGGCTGAAAGAAGCCGACCTGATAGTCGTGGAGGGTACGCTCTATCCCCTGCTCACCCGCTTGAAAAAGGACGGGCTGTTGAGTTATGAATGGCGCGAGTCCACGCAAGGGCCGCCGCGCAAGTATTACGCCCTCACAGGCGATGGCGAGGCTTTCCTGGGCGGGCTGGACAGCGCATGGAACGAACTGGCAGCCACGGTAGCCCATCTGAAGACGGAAGACCTTACGGGGACTCCATTGCCGCCAACGGACTGATTACCTTAACCTTCAAATTCAAAAGACAATGAAAAAGAACATCACCATCAACATGTTTGGCGCACTCTATGCCATCGATGAAGACGCCTACGAACTGTTGAACCAATACCAAAGCAACATGCGCCGCTATTTTTCGCGCAAGGACGGTGGGGAGGAAATCGCGGAGGACATCGAAAGACGGGTGGCCGAACTGTTCGCCGAATTGAAGGCTTCCGGCGTGGAAGCCATCACGATTGAACACGTGCGGGACATCATCGCGCGCATCGGTAACCCGGAGGAGGTGGATGGAGAAGAAGCCTCTCCGGAAGAAAGCGGCGGGGAAAAAGACGAAGGCAACGTGCGCAAGAACAAGAAGCTGTTCCGCGACCCGGACGACAAGATGTTGGGCGGCGTTTCTTCCGGCATGGCCTGCTACTTTGGCATTGATGTCTTGTGGATTCGCCTGCTATGGATCTTCCTCGCGTGGTGTTCGGGCGGCATCGTCATCCTCATCTACCTCATCCTTCTGGTCATTGTCCCCGAGGCCCGCACCCCGGAAGACCGCTTGCGCATGCAAGGGCGTCCGGTGAACATGAAGAACTTGCGCGACGAAATCATGCAAGGTGCACGGAAAGCCGGGCAATATGCCACCGCACCGGAAACCCGTAAGGGCTGTCTGAACAGGATGTTTGAACTTTTGGCCGTCGTGTTGAAAGGTTGTCTCGTTATTGTCGTCTGCGGCATCCTCTTGTTTTGCATCGCCGCGCTGTTTTTCGTTTTCATCATATTGGGCTTATACGGAATCGCCGGCTTGATGAATCTGTTCATTGGTTCGCCCATGCCCGGTTTCCTTGCCGGCCATGACTTCCAAGGTTATGTTTGGATGGTCGTCTTCAGTTTCATGGTGCTGGTTTCTACTACCTTATTTATAGGTATCCATACGCTCATGAGCATGGCGGGGAGGGTGCGCCCACTTTCTTCGTGGAAACGCGTCGCACTCATCGTGGTTTGGATAGTGGCGGCCATCGTCTTTTGCATGTCGTTCAATGCAGGAGCCATGATGTCCTGTTGGGATGACTACACGCAATGCCCACCGGAAACCCCATTTGCCGGAAACAGTCCGCGAAGCTTCACTATATTTGCACATTCGGAACACCTATTATATATATAAGGAATGAAAATGAATCCCCAAACACGTTTTGCCATCTGCGCCTTTTGCGCGGCATTGGTAGCCGGTTGCGGCAATGAAGGAGAAAAACTGCCCCTCGTGCATGCCCACCGCGGCGGGGCGGCACTTTATCCGGAAAATACCATCGAGGCTATGGTGAACGCCGTGCGTATCGGAGTGCCAGTCATGGAACTGGACTTGCAGGTGACGAAGGACAGCTGCGTGGTCGTGTCGCATGACGCTTACCTGAACGCCGCAAAGGCATTGACTCCGGAAGGCAAGGAAATCCCGGCCGGAAAAGACAAGGAATACCGCATTTACGACATGGACTACGACAGCCTGCGCCTGTATGACGTGGGGAGCAAACCCAACTCGGACTATCCGGAACGGGTCAACATGAAATGCCACGTCCCCTTGCTGTCCGACTTGATAGACAATGTGGAAACCGCAGCTTGGGCTAGCGGGGACACGGTGTGCTACAACATCGAAATCAAGTCCGACCCCGCCAAGGACGGCGTGTTTTCGCCGGATTACCGCACGTATGCCGACCTTTGCATGCAGGTGATGCTGTCCAAAAACTTGGGCAACCGCTTGTTGGTGCAATGCTTTGACCCGCGTACGTTGAACTACCTGCACGAGCGTTACCCTTCTGTGCGCTTGTCCTATCTTGTGGAAGACTCCGTGGCCACGTTCGACGAGATGATGTCGCGGCTGGACTTCACACCGCAAGTGTTCAGCCCGGAAAGCCGTCTGCTGACGGAAGACATGATGCGGGCGGCATGGGAGAAAGGCATGGAGGTGGCTCCATGGACTGTGGATGACCGGGAAGAAGTGGAACGACTCAAGCGGCTGGGGGTGGATGCCATTATCACCAACTGTCCGGACCGCGTCATGGAATGGCTGGGTTATCCCGCCCTTAAACGCTAAAAACAAGCCGTAAACATCGAAACAACATGATTCTGCTGAAAGACCTCAACAAGACTTACCACAACGGCGCGCCGCTCCACGTGCTGAAGGGCATCGACCTGCACATTGAAAAGGGAGAGTTCGTATCCATCATGGGTGCTTCCGGTTCCGGGAAATCGACCCTGCTGAACATCCTGGGCATACTGGACAACTACGACTCAGGTGAATATTACCTGAACGGCACGTTGATACGCGACCTGGGCGAAAACCGTGCCGCTGAATACCGCAACCGGATGATAGGCTTCATCTTCCAATCGTTCAACCTCATTTCGTTCAAGAACGCGATGGAGAATGTGGCACTCCCCCTTTTCTACCAAGGCGTGAACAGGAGAAAGCGGAACATGCTGGCCATGGAATACTTGGACAAGCTGGGACTGAAGGAATGGGCGCACCACCTGCCCAACGAGCTTTCCGGCGGACAAAAGCAACGGGTGGCCATCGCCCGCGCGTTGATTACCAAACCGCAAATCATCCTGGCCGACGAGCCGACCGGCGCGTTGGACAGCAAAACTTCGGTGGAAGTTATGGGCATCCTCAAGGAACTGCACGACCACGAGGGACTGACCATCGTCGTGGTGACCCACGAAAGCGGTGTGGCCAACCAGACCAACAAAATCATCCACATCAAGGACGGCGTAATCGAACGGATAGAAAGCAACATTGACCATCATGCTTCTCCGTTCGGGCAGGGCGGACTCATGAAATAACGAATCGTAATGACAGATTTGATACAAGAAGTTTACGGCACCATCATGCGCAACAAGCTGCGCACGGCACTTACAGGGTTTTCCGTGGCATGGGGCATCTTCATGCTCATCGTGCTGCTTGGCGCGGGAAACGGGCTGATCCATGCTTTCGAAGGGCAGTCGGCCAACATGAAGATGAACTCCATGAAGATTTTTCCCGGCTTCACGTCGAAACCTTACCGTGGCATGCAGGAAGGGCGGCACGTCTCGCTCGACGACCGCGACCGCGAAATCACGGCCACGGCTTTCCCCGACCAAGTCGTTACGGTCGGTGCCACCTCAAGCCAGGCGGGCGTGACGCTCACCTACGGGTGCGAACGGGTGGACATCACCGTGGACGGCGTTTTCCCAAACTATCCCGAACTGGAAGCGGTGAAGTTGAAAGAAGGACGCTTCATCAACCCGCGCGACATGGCGGAACGCCGGAAAGTAATGGTGTTGCACGAAAAGACGGCCCGCACTTTGTTCCCCCAAACGAATCCCATCGGCCATTACGTGAATGCGAGCGGCGTGGCCTACCAGATAGTGGGCATTTACCAAGACCAAAACAGCTTTTCGCCCACAGCCTTGGTGCCCTTTGCCACCTTGCAGGCGGTTTATGCCAAGGGCGACAGCATAGACAACGTGACTTTCACCACCAAGAACCTGGCCGACGAGGCGGCAAACACGATTTTTGAGGCCGACTACCGCCGGGTGCTCGGCCAGCAGAAACAGTTTGACCCCACCGACGACGGAGCCATTTGGATATGGAACCGGTTTACGCAATACTTGCAGCAGCAGACAGCTACCCAAATCCTGCATGTGGCCATTTGGGTCATCGGCATCTTCACCCTGCTGAGCGGCATCGTGGGCGTGAGCAACATCATGCTGATTACCGTGCGCGAACGCACCCACGAGTTCGGCATCCGCAAAGCCTTGGGAGCCAGGCCGCGCTCCATCCTGTGGCTGATTATCTCGGAGAGTGTCGCCATCACGACCTTTTTCGGCTATCTCGGCATGGTGGCGGGCATCGGGGTCACGGAATACATGAACGTCGTGGCAGGCAAACAGACCGTGGATATCGGCGTGTTTGCCATGACCGTGTTCGAAGACCCCACTGTGGACTTGTCCGTTGCCATCCAAGCCACGCTGACCCTAATCGTAGCCGGGACGCTGGCCGGCCTTTTTCCAGCGTTGAAAGCAGTAAGGATACGTCCGATAGAAGCACTTAGAGCAGAATGAAGATGAAAAGGTTCGACTTAGACGTTTGGGAAGAAATCCTCGTGACCCTCACGCGGAACAAGACGCGCAGCCTGCTGACCGCCTTCGGCATCTTTTGGGGCATCTTCATGCTGGTAGCCCTCATGGGCGGGGCGCAAGGCATGCAGCAAATGCTCTCGCGCGAGTTCGAAGGCTTTGCCACCAATTCCGGCTTCATCGGTTCGAACAAGACCGGGAAAGCCTATAAAGGTTTCCAGCAAGGCCGCACCTGGGACTTGGAAAACGCCGATGTGGAGCGCATACGCCGCAGCGTGGGCGAAGTGGAGGTCATCACGCCGAGCCAGGCCCGGTGGGGAATAAACATCATTTATGGGGAACGGAGCATTGACGGCACGCTCAAAGGGCTATATCCCGAATACGGGAAAATCGAAGAGCCCTTGATTTCGCACGGACGCTACCTGAACGACATGGACGTGAGGGAACGGCGGCGGGTGTGCATCATCGGGAAGCGTATTTATGAAACTTTGTTTCCCGGGGGCGAAAATCCGTGCGGGCAGTCGGTCAAAATCAACGGCATCTACTATCAGGTCATTGGCGTGAGCATGTCCACGGGCAACATTTCCGTGCAAGGACGTTCGGAAACGTCCGTCATCATCCCATTCACCACCATGCAACAGAATTATAATCTCGGACAGAAAGTGCAGCTCTTGTGTTATACGGCCAAGAAAGGTTATTCCATCAGCGAGGTGGAAGAAAAAGTGGCGCAAGTCGTGAAGCGTGCACACTATATCCATCCCGACGATAGCCAGGCTTTGGTGCAGGTCAACGCGGAAGCCATGTTCAGCATGATGGACAACCTGTTTTCCGGAGTCCGCATCCTTGGGTGGATGGTCGGGCTGGGCACGTTGCTTGCCGGTGCCATCGGCGTGAGCAACATCATGATGGTGACCGTGAAGGAACGCACCACGGAAATCGGCATCCGCCGCGCCATCGGGGCGCGACCGGGCGACATCCTCCGGCAAATCCTGTCCGAAAGCATGGTGCTTACCGTCTTTGCAGGCATGGCCGGCATCACACTTGCCGTATTTCTCCTGAACGCGGTGGAAACGAACCTTTCCACCCCCGAGGCTGTCGTACATTTCCAAATCAGTTTTTGGGAAGCCATCGGGTCGTGTATCCTGTTGCTGTGCCTGGGGCTGCTGGCCGGGCTGGCGCCGGCTTATCGTGCCATGTCCATCAAGCCGATAGATGCCATTCGTGACGAATAAACAACTCTATATTTGGAATAAATAAAAAACAGTAATATGAAAAAGTGGATAAAAATAGCCGTAACCGTAGTGGTCGTGCTGATTTTCATTGGCACGTTCGTGTTCCTTTACCAGAAATCAAGGCCCAAAGCTGTGACTTACCAAATCCTGAAAGCCGAAGTCAAAGACTTGAGACAGACTACCGTGGCCACGGGGAGAATCGAACCGCGCGACGAAGTGGAAATCAAACCGCAAATTTCGGGCATCATCGCGGAAGTCTATAAGGAAGCCGGGCAAGAGGTGAAGCAAGGCGAAGTCATCGCGAAAGTGAAGGTGATTCCCGAATTGGGCACTTTAAATTCGGCAGAGAGCCGTGTGCGCCTGGCGGAAATGAACGGACGGCAGGCCGAAACCGATTTAGAACGCATGGAAAAGCTTTACAAGAGTAAGCTGGTGAGCAGCGAGGAATACGAGAAATCGCTCTTAGCAGCCCAACAGGCCCGCGAAGAGTTGCAGGCCGCCAAGGACAACTTGGAAATCGTGAAGGAAGGCATTACCAAAAACAGCGCGTCATTCAGCAGCACGTTGATACGCTCCACCATCGACGGCCTGATTCTTGACGTGCCCGTCAAGGTGGGCAATTCCGTAATCATGAGCAACACGTTCAACGACGGCACCACGATTGCCACCGTGGCGGACATGGGCGACCTCATCTTCCGGGGCAACGTGGACGAGACGGAAGTGGGACGCATCCGTGAAGGCATTCCCGTGAAAATCACGTTGGGCGCCTTGCAGGGCATGACGTTCGACGCGAAACTGGAATACATTTCCCCCAAAAGCACGGAAAACAACGGAGCCAACCAGTTCGAAATCAAGGCTGCCATTACCGTACCGGACAGCGTGACCATCCGTTCGGGCTACAGTGCCAATGCCGAAATGGAACTGCAACGCGTACCTCATGCCGTGACGGTGCCGGAAGTGGCCGTGGAGTTTAGTGGCGACACGACATTCGTCTATGTGCTCACCGACAGTGTACCCGCACAACGGTTTGAACGCCGCCGCATCGTGACGGGTGTCAGCAACGGCATAGACACGGAAGTGAAAGAAGGCTTGAAAGCCGGCGAATTGGTACGCGGATTGAAAAACGAACAAGCATCATGAAGAACTTTAGCATCCTGACATGGGCCGTTCTTATGGCCTTCGCCGTACCCGTCCGCAGTTACGCCCAGGAAACCTGGGATTTGGAACAGTGCATCGACTACGCCATTGCCCACAACCTGACCGTGAAACAGCGTGAAGCCGCCCGCGATCAAAGCGAAATCGACGCGAACACGGCCCGTTGGAGCCGCCTGCCCGACCTGAACGGCAACGCGTCGCATTCGTTTAACTTCGGCCGTAGCCTGCAGGCCAACAACACCTATCAACGCATCAACACGCAAAGCACAGGTTTCGGCCTTAGCACGAGTATCCCGCTTTTCACCGGCATGCAAATCCCGAACAATATTGCTTTGTCGAAACTGAACCTCCAGGCTGCGGTGGCGGATTTGGACAAAGCGAAGGAAGATGTCAGTGTGCAAGTGGCTTCCGCCTATTTGCAAGCGTTGTTCAACCAAGAACTGGCCAAAGTCGCCCACGAACAAGTGGCGCTTAGCCGGGAAATGCTGGTGCAGAAAGAAGCATTCTTTGAGAACGGGAAAGCTTCCGAGTCGGAATGGCTCGAAGCCAAGGCCCGTGTGGCACAGGACGAACTGTCGGCCGTGCAGGCGGACAACAACTGCGGCCTATCCCTGTTGGAGTTGACTCAATTGTTGGAGCTTCCTTCGCCCGAAGGTTTCCAAATCGCCATTCCGGACGTGCGGATGGAACTTTTGGCAGAAAACTTGGTCTCTCCTGCCGAGATTTACAGCCAAGCCGTGACAGCCAAGCCGGCCATACTGGCGGCACAATATCGCTTGCAGGGCGCAGCCCGCAGTATCAAGATAGCCCAAAGTGGTTTCTATCCACAGCTGAGTTTCGGGGCGGGTTTGAGCACCAACTATTATAATATTTCCGGACGGGAAAATGCTGCTTTCCGGCCGCAACTCCGCGACAATTTCAGCCAATATTTGGGCTTCTCGCTAAGTGTCCCCCTTTTCAACCGCCTGAGCACCCGCAACCGGGTGCGCTCGGCCAAAGTGGAACAGCTTTCGCTCACCTGGCAACTGGAAGAGGCGAAAAAATCCCTCTACAAGGAAATACAACAGGCTTACTATAATGCGGTCAATGCAAAAACGCAGTATCAAAGCAGCCAAACGGCCAGCGAAGCCGCCGAGGCTTCATTCCGGCTGATGAAAGAGAAATATGCCAACGGAAAAGCCAATGCCACGGAATACAACGAAGTGCGTACCAATTGGATGAAAGCTTTGTCAGACTGCATACAGGCCAAATACGAATACCTCTTCCGCACTAAAATCCTGGATTTCTATCGGGGCATCCCGATTACGTTGGATTGAGAATCCAAAACTGTTTCTAAAAGCTGTGGCGCAAGCGGGGAAGCGGGAACATTCGCTTAGAGAGATAATGAATTAATTAATCCGATAAAAAGAGAAAGAATGAAAACACGTAAAAAACAAACTTTTTGCATGGCTCTGTTGGGAACCATGATGCTGGGTGGTTGTGCCACCAACAAGTTGTCGGACTATGACGTGCGTCCTGAGAACCGTCCGCCGGGGAAGATGATACGGGCGGCTTCGCCTCAATATACTATTAAGGATGACCGGACTTTTGCCATGTACCAAGATCCTTATACGGTGGTGAAACCCGAAGGGAAGAGATTGGGCGGCAGCGGCTATTATGAGTTGTATCGGGCGAAAGAGGCTACTTATCTCACGAGTACATTCTTATGTCCGGAAGACGGATGGTTCTTCTGCTTCTATTCCGGCGATATGCTGATTGACCGCAAGACGGGCGACCGCTATATGATGCGCGGGTTGGAATATTATCCTACTGACACTTGTTTTTGGATTAGTGGTTCGGCTGGTAAATATGTGCGTTTCGTGCAAGTCTTCCCTCCGCTTCCCAAACAGGTGAAAGAGATAGATTTCTATCAGGCTGGCGGCCCATCGCGTTTCAATTTCGACGGTTCGCCCAAGCGGATAGAGCGATTGCGTGTGGAGGACTTGCGCCCGAAACGGGACATTCCCCAAGGGCGAACGATTTGGTAGGCAGATGACACAAAAAAAGGAGACCTTGCGAGGCCTCCTCTTTTTGTGCGCTTCAGGATGGGCTTGAACCAACGACCCCCTGATTAACAGTCAGGTGCTCTAACCAACTGAGCTACTGAAGCAAGTAGCGATTGCGGAAGCTTGCGCTTCAGGATGGGCTTGAACCAACGACCCCCTGATTAACAGTCAGGTGCTCTAACCAACTGAGCTACTGAAGCAAGTAGCGATTGCGGAAGCTTGCGCTTCAGGATGGGCTTGAACCAACGACCCCCTGATTAACAGTCAGGTGCTCTAACCAACTGAGCTACTGAAG
>CALULT010000022.1 GCA_944321565.1 uncultured Paraprevotella sp.
CTTTACATTCTTGGGTGTAAAACTGGGTGCTTAATTTGTAAAACATTGATTTCCAATGTCTATTGCGGTGCGTACGGGACTCGAACCCGTGACCCCATGCGTGACAGGCATGTATTCTAACCAGCTGAACTAACGCACCTTTAAGAGCGGAAAACGAGACTCGAACTCGCGACCCCGACCTTGGCAAGGTCGTGCTCTACCAACTGAGCTATTTCCGCAAGGTTTTTAGTGGGTGGAGATGGATTCGAACCACCGAAGGCGTAAGCCAGCAGATTTACAGTCTGCCCCATTTGGCCACTCTGGTATCCACCCGCTCCTTGTGACTCCTACAGGATTCAAACCTGTAACCTTCTGATCCGTAGTCAGATGCTCTATTCAGTTGAGCTAAGGAGCCTGAAGAGGTGTGGGCGCTGAGGGATTCGAACCCCCGACCCTCTGCTTGTAAGGCAGACGCTCTGAACCAGCTGAGCTAAGCGCCCTCTTTTGCTTCCTTGAAACTTTTGCTTGGTTTTTGTTTTCCGAGCCGTTGTTTCTCGTTTGCGGTTGCAAAGGTACGCACTTTTTCCCAATCTGCAAATTTTTGAGGCACTTTTTTTTGTTTTTCTGCGAATTATTTTTGTTTGAATGTCTTAAGTTGCTTATAAATAAAATGTTATCGCCTTGTGTTTTTTTTGCTTTTGGGGTAAGTGTGTGGCTTTCCTTTTTGTGAAGTTTGCAGACGTGGAGCTTTTCAGGCTTTGTCTTTCAGTAGTTCTTCCATGCGCAGCATTTCATCGCGGTATTGTGCGGCTTCAATGAAGTCCAGTTTTTTTGCCGCTTCCTGCATAAGTTTGCGTGTACGGGCTATGCTCTTTTCCAATTGGTCGCGGGTCATGTATTCCATGATGGGGTCGGCAGCCACTGTCCTTTCTTCCGGTTCCACGTAGGCACGGCTTTCCGTGTGTGCTTCTGCATTGGCGTTGATAAGGTCGGTCATCTTCCGTCCTTTTTTGATTTGTCGGGGGACGATGCCGTGTTCTTCGTTGTAGCGGAGCTGTTTTTCTCTCCGTCGGTTGGTCTCATCTATGGTCTTTTGCATGCTTTCCGTGATGCGGTCGGCATACATGATAGCTTTTCCGTGGACATTGCGTGCCGCACGGCCTACGGTTTGTGTCAGCGAGCGGTGGGAACGCAGGAAGCCTTCTTTGTCCGCGTCCAGTATGGCCACTAAAGACACTTCCGGCAGGTCAAGCCCTTCGCGCAGCAGGTTGACGCCCACCAGCACGTCGAAACGTCCGGCACGCAGGTCGTCCATGATTTGCACCCGTTCGAGCGTATCCACGTCGCTATGGATGTAGTTCGTGCGGATGTCGTGTTTCAAGAGATAGTCCGTAAGCTCTTCCGCCATTCTTTTTGTGAGGGTGGTGACTAGTATCCGCTCGTCTTTTTCAACCCGTTGTTGGATTTCTTCCATCAGGTCGTCCACTTGATTCAGGCTGGGGCGGACTTCGATGGCCGGGTCGAGCAGTCCGGTGGGACGGATGACTTGTTCCACTACGATGCCTTCGCTTTGTTGCAGTTCATAGTCGGCCGGAGTGGCAGACACATAAATGACTTGTTTGGCCATTTGCTGGAATTCCTCGAACTTCAGGGGGCGGTTGTCCATGGCCGCAGGCAGGCGGAACCCATATTCCACCAGGTTCTTTTTCCGTGCACGGTCTCCTCCGTACATGGCGTTGATTTGCGGGACGGTCACATGGCTTTCGTCAATGACCATGAGGTAGTCTTCAGGGAAAAAATCAAGCAGGCAGTAGGGGCGTGTGCCGGCTTCGCGTCCGTCAAAGTAACGGGAGTAGTTTTCGATGCCGCTGCAATGCCCCAGCTCGCGAATCATTTCCATGTCATACGTGACCCGTTCGTAGAGTCGCTTGGCTTCGTATGGCTTTCCGGCCTCCTCGAAGTGTTGCACTTGTTGGTGGAGGTCGTCCTCAATCTGGTGGATGGCTCTTTGGGTGCTTTCTTTGGTTGTCATGAACAGATTGGCCGGATAGATGCGGTATTCTTCGAAGCTGCCCAGCCGCATGCAGCTCACAGGGTCAACTTCCTCAATGGCATCGATTTCGTCGTCCCAAAACGTCACGCGCAGCAGGTTGTCGGAATAAGCCAGATAGATGTCCACCGTGTCGCCTTTGACCCGGAAACAGCCGCGTTCCAGGTTCAGGTCGTTGCGTGTATAGAGGCTGTCCACGAGCCGGCGCAGCAAGACGTTGCGGTCCATGGTTTTCCCCCGTTTCAGTTCGATGACATTGTCATAAAAGGCGGCTGGGTTTCCCATTCCATAAATACAGCTTACCGAAGACACCACGATTACATCTTTGCGCCCGGACAACAGTGCGGAGGTGGCGGCCAAGCGTAACTTGTCGATTTCATCGTTGATGGCCAAGTCTTTTTCTATATAAGTGTCTGTGGAAGGGATGTAGGCTTCGGGCTGGTAGTAGTCATAATATGATACGTAATATTCTACGGCATTGTTCGGGAAAAAACTTTTGAATTCGCCATAGAGTTGGGCTGCCAGCGTCTTGTTATGGCTGAGGATGAGCGTGGGTTTGTTCACTTGGTTGATGACGTTCGCGATGGTGAATGTCTTGCCCGATCCGGTGACCCCCAGCAATGTTTGTGCCGGTAAGCCTTGTAACACACCTTCGGTCAGTTGGGCGATGGCTTCGGGTTGGTCTCCCGTGGGAGCGTAATCTGCTGTCAGTTCGAATTTCGGCATGGTGAATAGGCGGATAAGTGTTCCTTTTGATTTGCAAAAATAGGGATTTTATCCATAAAAACAGGCTTTCCAATTCTTTTTTGCATTTAAAAACGCGCATCCTTTGCAGAAGTCGCGGCTTTTCCATAATTTTGCAGTTCAATTGCTGCAATATGAGACGGATTTTGTTGTTGCTGTCGGGGGCAGTGCTGTTGCTGGTTTCGTGCAACGAGTACAACAATGTGCTGAAGACGGTGGATTATGATTATAAGTACGAAGCTGCGAAAGAATATTTTGTGAAAGGGCAATACTCCCGTGCCGCTACGCTCCTGACCAACTTGGTAACCATGATGAAAGGGACGTTGCGAGCCGAGGAGTCGCTTTATATGTTGGCGATGTCGGAGTACTGTAGTGGGAACTACGACGTGGCCTATTCCTATTTTAAGAAGTATTATCAATCCTATCCCAAAGGGCGATATGTGGAATATGCCCGTTTCTATGCAGGGCGTTCATTATATGAGAGTGTACCGGACACGCGGTTGGATCAAAGTAATACGACAGCTGCAGTGAATGAGTTCCAAGAGTTTTTGGACTACTACCCTTATACTACGTTGAAAGACCGTGTGCAGGAAATGATATTTGCGCTTCAGGACAAGATGGTGGAGAAGGAATACCAGGCGGCGCAGTTGTATTTCGACCTTGGTTCTTATATGCTGAATTGTGCCTACGGCGGCAGCAATTATGAGGCCTGCATTGTTACGGCCCGCAATGCCTTGCTGGATTATCCGTATGCCAGCCCGCAGCGGCGCGAGGACTTTTCCATCATGATTCTGCGCGCCAAGTTCAAATTGGCGCAACAGAGCGTGGAGTCTAAGCGCATGGAACGTTTCCGCGACACCATTGACGAATATTATGGTTTTGTGAACGAATATCCGGAGTCGCGTTATCTGAAAGACGCACAACAGATTTTCGCTTATTCGGAGAGGGTCGTGAACAAGAAGTCATAAAGAGAAAAGTAATCATCGTAAAAAATCAGTTATATCATTATGGATTATAAGAAGACAAATGCACCTACGAACACAGTGACCCGTGATATCATGGATCTGTGTGACGAAACCGGTAACATCTATGAGAGCGTGGCTATCATTGGCAAGCGCGCCAACCAGATTTCCATGGACATTAAGAACGAGTTGTCCAAGAAGTTGCAGGAGTTCGCCTCTGTAAGTGATAATTTGGATGAGGTGTTCGAGAACCGCGAACAGATAGAGATTTCGCGTTTCTACGAGAAACTTCCTAAACCTACTTTGATTGCCACCCAGGAGTTTGTCGAGGGGAAGGTTTATTTCCGTAACCCGATGAAGGAAAAGGATATTGTGGAACTGGGATAATCCGTAATTTGGTATGATCCAGCGAATACAGTCCGTCTATCTGTTGTTGGTGGCCGTTTGTGCAGTGGTGTGCCTGTGCATGCCGGTGGGGCGTTTTCATCAGGACGGCATTGGCGTGGCGGAATTCTACAATTTGTGGTTGACTATGGCCGACGGCTCGCGGGTGTTTTCTCCATGGGCGATGTTCGCTTTGTTGCTAGTGTCGGCCGTGTCGGCTTTTGTCGCTATCTTTTTGTTTAAACGTCGCATGGTGCAGGTGCGACTGTCCGTGTTTAGCAGCTTGCTTTTGGTAGGCTACTATATTGTGTTTGGCGTTTTTGTCTATGTCTTTAAATCTCGCTATGCGGCAGACTTTACGCTGAATTGGACGATGGCTTTCCCTGCGGTGGCGTTGATTTTGGACTATTTGGCTTTCCGCAACATCATGAAGGACGAGTTGATGATTCGTTCGCTTGACCGTTTGCGGTGAAGTTTACTTTGCGAAGGGAAAAGGTTTTGGCGCGGGAGTTTCCAAATAAGTGGGGACTTCCGCTTTTTCTTTTTAGCCATTTGTGCATTTTTCTTAGAACCGTTTTGAAATTATCGCCCAAAGCACACACGAAAGCGAGTACGTCATGCAAGAAAAAAAACTTTTGTAGAAATCAAAACAAGTTTCTTTAGTCTTCCACAGGCTTCCGTTTCGTGCGTATGATGTCGAAGAGGTAGCTGGCCTTGATGATGATGGTGCCATTGGCAGAACGGCCGAACACGTCGCTCTTGCCGTTGCCGAAAATGTCGCTCAGGCCATAGTAATATCGTCCTTCGAGCAGGAAGTGTCCGGCTTTCCGGGTATTTACTTCAATGCCCAATCCTGCCGTGATGCCATATTCGAATTTGTTTTTCACTGGCATGTCGTATTGCTGGATTACTTGTCCCGGCCGGAGGCTGAGGGTGGATTCGTCGAATAATCCGCCGCGATGTCCTTTTTCGCTTAAGTAGAACCCCACTTGTGGACCCGCTACTACATAGAACAATGCTCCTTTTTCCTCGTATCCCCAGCCCATGCGTGCCAGGAACGGGATTTGGATATAGCTGATGTCCCGCTTGTAGGTGTCGCTGGATGTTTCGATGTTTTCTTCCCATCCCAAGTTGGCGTAGTTGACTTCCACCTGTACGGCACAAAGGCTTTTGAAATATTTCTCACATGTGTAGCGCAATGTGAAACCAAAGGTGGGCGCCCCCTTGAAGTGTTGCTGGATTGTGGGGTCGAACATCATTTGGTTCAGCGTGTAGCCGCCGTTGATGCCGATGGCCAGGTCGTTGCGCGGTTCGCCGATTTGTCCGTAAGCAGTCGTGTTTCCTATCATGAAGGCCGCGAGGGCGGAAAAAATGGCTTTCTTCATTATTTCAGGCGGATTAATTCAATGTTGTGCGATGGGCTGTAGTGGATGAATTCCACGTTCCGGTTGATGAACCCGCTCCAATTGCTGACGCGTTGGAACGTGAATTTGTGCTGGTAGGGCTGGACAGACACTTGTGACAAATGTTGCTCGAAGGCGTCGCCATAGGCGGAGATGCCTTTCAAGAAGAAATAGGCCGTGTCGAATCCCAGCATGGCGAAGCGTGGCCAAGAGGCGATGGTCGGCTCGTGGAATGTCTTTTGGTAGTCCGTTTCGAATTGTTCGGCTTGTCCGTTCAGCGGGTTCCGGTAGAAGATGGAATAGGCATACGTGTCGAAACGGTAGAAGTTTTCCAAGTGGTTGGCCGTGTAGGTCTGCCATTCGGGGAACCCGACCAGCTTGAAGTGGTATTTGGGATATTTTTGTGCGAAATCCTTAAGTCTTGGGAACAATTGGTTGAGCACCTTGATGTCCGGCGAGTTCGGGATGATTACGTTTGTTTTGTTTTGGTTCATGGTTTCCAGCCATTTCAACTCGCTGTCGTAGAGTTGGAAGGATTCCATCTTGTTCCCGTTTTGCAACAGGCGTTTGTTCACGGCTTCGGTGAAGTCGGCCGCGTCCTTGTCGTTTTCCCGGCTGTCCAGCATGATGAGGTTTTCCTTGCCGAAAAGTTGCGTGGTCAGGTGGGCCGCCTCGGAAATCAGGAACGACTTGGGTGGGTTGATAGCGTAATAATACGGATTCTGATAGACTTCCTCTCCTTGTGAGGAGAAGGGCACGACCAGCCTTGTCTGGTTCTTCTTGCAGAAGTCGCTGAGTGGTTTGATTTGGCCGTTGTGGAGCGGCCCGATGATGAAATCAAGTCCCGTGAGCGGGTGGTTGGCGAGCACGGATTTCAGGTCGCCTGCACTTTCTCCCGAATCATAGGTGAAGACTTCCACCGATATGCCCGACTTTTTGGCGTGTTCAACAGCCATGAGTACGCCGCGGTAGAACTCGACCATCTTTTTGTTTTCCGCTGTTCCGCCCTTGAAGGGGAGCAGGACGCCCATCCGCACGAGCCGTTTCGGGGAGGGGACATCTTTCCTTCCAATCAGTTCTGTGTTCGACGGGGTGTTGGGGGATGCGGTTGTGGCGGGTTTTGGTTTTGTCTGTGCCGTTTTGGGGTAGGGGATACAAATGATGTCCCCCCTGCGTAATTTGTACCCCGGTTCTTTCATTTCCGGGTTGGCTTCTTGGAGTTCCTCTTCGGTCAGTCCGAACTGGCGTGAGATGCTGTAAATCGTTTCGCGGCGTTTCACCTTGTACATCTCCTTGTATTGGGGTTTTGGGACAGCGGCTTGTGGTTGCACTGTGGGGGTGGAGGCGGTCACGGCTTGTGCGGCACCCCCTGGAATGCGTATCACCATGCCGGCTTTGAAATTGTCGGCTGTCAGTCCTGGGTTGGCTTGGCAGATGGTTTCCGCGTCCACGCCATATTTTTGCGTGAGCTGGTAGAGGGTTTCACCGGCTTGTATGGTGTGGAAATTTTCCTTTTGCGTCCCTTGTGCCTGTTGCGGGATGACGAGGGTGGATCCGGCCTTGATGCCGTCATTGGCCGACGGGTTCAGCCGCAGGATGGCATCCGGCGATACTTGGTAAGTCCGTGCGATGGAGTAAACGGTTTCTCCCCGTTGGATGGTGTGTGTGAATGTCCCTTTTTCCTGTGCCTGGAGCGGGGCTTGCAAGAGCAGCAGCAAGACTGCGATATTACGTAATAAATTGCGGTGTGCCATTTCTTTTTTCTGATACGACGGACAAAATTACGGAAAAAAAGTGGTTATGTCAACGGGAAACATTATTTTTGCACAAATATTCAGGTATGAAGAACGATTTGAAGTTTTGGGTGTTGGGCTTGTTGTGTGCCTTCCCTTGTTTCCTCTCGGCGCAAATTGTTTATCCCACGGTCAATCCGGCGGCCAGCTACACGACTTCCACGGGCGAAGAGCTGGAAGACGCTTCCGAACCGCAGTCGGCACCTTTGGCGGGTCATTTCACGTCCAATGTGGAAGACTTGGGCGAATACACCGTGCGCTATGAATGGCGTGTGTTTCGCGAGGGGCAGGAGGATTCGCCCATCATCGACCGTTTCGATGAGAACTTGGAATACACGTTTACGGAAAGTGGTACGTTCTACGTGCAGCTTTATGCCACATTTGTGCATGGCAACGACACCATCCAGTATCCGGCGGAAGGCGAAGCCATGCCGTTTACGGTGTCCATCAGCGAGTCTATCCTGGAGATGCCCAATGCTTTTTCGCCGAACGGCGACGGCTTCAATGATATATATAAGGTAAAGGAGGGCTACCAGTCTATCGTCAGCTTCAAGGCGGCCATTTTCAACCGTTGGGGGCAGAAGCTTTATTCCTGGGACACGTTGGACGGCGGATGGGACGGTAAGTTCCACGGCAAGACCGTGAAGGACGGTGTCTATTTCGTGGTGGTGAACGCCCGCGGGGCCGACGGCAAGGAATATAAGATCAGGCGGGACGTGAATGTGCTCACTGGGTATTCCGGTACTGGGGAATGATGAGATGAAATATGGATAACGAAGCAGAAAAGATACAAGTTTTTGGTGCGCGGGTACACAATCTGAAGAATGTGGACGTGGAACTGCCGCGCAACAGCCTGACGGTGATAACCGGCCTGAGCGGCAGCGGGAAGTCGTCGTTGGCTTTCGACACGATATTTGCCGAGGGGCAGCGGCGATACATCGAGACGTTCTCGGCCTACGCCCGCAATTTCCTGGGAAACCTGGAACGGCCGGACGTGGACAAAATCACGGGACTCAGTCCGGTGATTTCCATCGAGCAGAAGACCACCAACAAGAATCCGCGCTCCACGGTGGGGACGACCACGGAGATTTATGATTTCTTCCGCCTGCTCTATGCCCGTGCCGGAGAGGCCTATTCCTATCTCTCGGGCAAGAAGATGGTGCGCTACACCGAGGAACAGATTATTGACCTCATCATTAAGGATTATGAGGGGCGACGCATCTATTTGCTGGCTCCGCTGGTGCGCAACCGTAAGGGACATTATAAGGAATTGTTCGAGACCGTCCGCCGCAAAGGTTATTTGTACGTGCGGGTGGACGGCGAAATCCGGGAAGTGCTGCCGGGCATGAAGCTCGACCGCTATCGCAACCATAGCGTGGAAGTGGTCGTGGACAAGTTGTGCGTTGGAGTGAAGGACGACAAACGCCTGCGTTCCAGCGTGGCCACGGCCATGCAACAGGGCGAGGGCGAACTGATGGTTTTCGACGCGGAGACGGAAGGGGTGCGCCATTACAGCAAGCGGCTCATGTGTCCCGACACGGGGTTGTCCTACCGTGACCCCGCGCCGCATAACTTTTCCTTCAACTCCCCACAGGGAGCCTGTCCGCGTTGCAAGGGACTGGGCTATGTCAACCTGATAGACATGGACAAGGTGGTGCCCGACCGCAGCCTTTCGGTTTACAACGGTGCCATCCTGCCTTTGGGGAAGTACAAGAACAGCATGATATTCTGGCAAATCGAAGCTTTGCTGGAGAAGTACGATGCCGACCTGAAAACGCCGGTGAAGGACCTGCCGGAGGAAGCGTTGAACGAAATCCTCTATGGCTCGGTGGACCGTGTGCGCGTCAAGGCGCAACTAGTACATACAAGTTCCGACTATTACGTGCAATACGAAGGATTGGTCAAATACATCCAGTCGGTGCAGGAAAACGAGGGTTCGGCCACGGCGCAGAAATGGGCCGAACAGTTTTCCAAGACGGTCACGTGTCCCGAATGCCACGGGCAGCGGCTGAACAAGGAAGCCCTGCATTTCCGCATCGCGGACAAGAACATTGCCGAGCTTTCGGGCATGGACATTGCCGAATTGTATGATTGGGTGACGCATGTGGAAGAGCATTTGACCGACCGTCAGCGGAAAATCGCCCCTGAAATCCTGAAGGAAATCCGGGTGCGCCTGAAGTTCCTGCTCGACGTGGGGCTGGACTACCTGTCCCTCAACCGTGCATCGGTTTCCCTTTCCGGCGGCGAGAGCCAGCGCATCCGGCTGGCCACGCAAATCGGCTCGCAGTTGGTCAACGTGCTCTACATCTTGGATGAACCCAGCATCGGTCTGCACCAGCGCGACAACCGCCGGCTCATCAATTCCCTGAAGTCGTTGCGCGACATGGGCAACACGGTCATCGTGGTGGAACACGACGAGGAGATGATGGAGAATGCCGACTATGTCATTGACATGGGGCCGAAGGCCGGACGGCTGGGCGGCGAGGTGGTGTTCCAAGGCACACCGGCCGAGATGCTCAAACAGGACACCCTGACTTCGCGCTACCTGAACCGCACGTGTGCCATTGAGGTTCCTTCTGTCCGGCGCACGGGGAACGGGCATTCGCTATGGTTGCGGGGGGCGAGCGGCAACAACCTGAAACATGTGGATGTGGAATTTCCGTTGGGTACGCTGATTTGCGTCACCGGCGTGTCCGGGAGCGGGAAGTCCACGCTGATTAACGACACCCTGCAACCGATTCTCTCGCAACATTTCTACCGTTCGCTGCGCGACCCTTTGCCGTATGACAAAATCGAAGGGCTGGAGTTCGTGGACAAGGTGGTGAGCGTGGACCAGTCGCCCATCGGGCGCATCCCGCGTTCCAATCCGGCCACCTATACCGGCGTGTTCAACGACATCCGCGCCTTGTTCGTCAGCCTGCCCGAAGCCAAAATCCGGGGCTATAAGCCGGGGCGTTTCTCTTTCAACGTGAAGGGGGGGCGGTGCGAGGCCTGCAGCGGCAATGGTTACAAGACCATCGAGATGAATTTCCTGCCCGATGTGTATGTGCCTTGCGAGGTGTGCCACGGCAAGCGGTACAACCGCGAGACGCTGGAAGTGCGTTTCAAGGGCAAGTCCATCGCCGACGTGTTGGACATGACCATCAACCGCGCGGTGGAGTTCTTCGAAAACCAGCCTACGATTTTGAACAAAATCAAGGTGCTGCAGGATGTGGGGCTGGGCTACATCAAGCTGGGGCAGCCGTCCACCACGCTTTCCGGCGGCGAGAGCCAGCGCATCAAGTTGGCCACCGAACTGTCCAAGCGCGACACGGGGCGCACACTTTACATCCTCGACGAGCCGACCACCGGCCTGCATTTCGAGGACATCCGCGTGCTGCTCGGCGTGTTGAACCGCTTGGTGGACAAGGGCAACACGGTCGTGGTCATTGAGCACAACCTGGATGTCATCAAGTCGGCCGACTTCCTGATAGACATGGGGCCTGAAGGCGGACGGGGCGGCGGGCAACTGTTGTTCGAGGGCACACCCGAGGCGTTGGCGCAGAGCGGTGTGGGTTATACTTCCAAGTATTTAAAGGAGATGTTGTATGGCAAAACAGAAAATCAATAAGACCAATGTGGCCCGCCTGTTGGACAAGGCGAAGGTGGCCTACGAGCTGATTCCCTATGAGGTGGACGAGTCGGACTTGAGTGCCGTGCACGTGGCCGCCCAGTTGGGCGAGGACGTGGACCGTGTGTTCAAGACCATCGTGCTCCATGGCGACAAGACCGGCCATTTCGTCTGTGTCGTGCCCGGCGAGCATGAAATCGACCTGAAGAAGGCCGCGAAGGTGAGCGGGAACAAGAAGTGCGAGCTGTTGCCCATGAAGGAGTTGCTTCCCGTGACGGGCTATATCCGTGGCGGTTGTTCTCCCATCGGGATGAAGAAACATTTTCCCACTTACTTGCACGAAAGTGCTTCCGCGTTCGACTACATCTATGTGAGCGCGGGGCAGCGCGGGCTGCAGGTGAAGCTCTCGCCTCAGGATTTGTTGCGCGAAGCGGGAGCCGTGTATGCCGACTTGGTGGGGTAGGGTCGGAATGATGCCTCCCGGTGCTCTCCTCTGTATTTGAGCGTTATAACCTTTTCGTGGAGATGATGTCTTGGTGTTTTTGCTGCACGAGGCTGTCGCAGGGGCAACCCTTAAAGGCTGTGTTGTGGATGTGTTCTAAACTGGATGGCAGGGACACGTAGCGCAAGTTTTGGCATTTTTCGAATGCGGAGTATTGAATTGTTTTTGTGCCTTGGGGGATTTCGATGAAGGAGAGGTTGGGGCAATTGGCAAATGTGCTCCCCGGAATTTCTTCCGTGTGCCCTTCCCAATGCACTTCGAACAAGTCTTTGCATTGGAAGAACACCGCAGGGCCTAGTTCTTCCACAGACTTGGGGATGAATATTCTTTCAAGGGATTTGCAACCTGCAAAAGCCTGTTCTCCGATGGCTTTGATGCCCTCGGGAAGTACGATTTGGGTTGGCAGGAATAAGCCTGAGAATGCAGATGCGCCGATTTCCTTCACGCTGTTAGGAATTTGCGTATAAGTGCATCCTGCGATGAGTTTGTCTGTTGCCGTTTCTATGATGGCGTTGCATTCGTCACGCGAGTCATATATCGGGTTGTTCCTATCCACTTTGATGGAGGTGCAAAGTGCGCATCCCCAAAAAGCCTTGTCAATCTTGGTTACGCTTGCCGGAATGGTGATTTCCCGCAGGCCGCTATCCCCAAATGCCGATTTTCCGATTTCCCGTATTCCTTCGACAATGTGCGTGTTTCTGCATCCTGCGATGAGTTTGTCTGTTGCCGTTTCTATGATGGCATTGCAGCCATTGCGGGAATCATACGTCTTGTTTTCCGGATCCACCGTGATGCTGTCAAGGAAAAGGCATCCGACGAAGGGAGGGGCGGCCGCTATGGTGTTGACGTTTTTGGGAATGAAAACATGGCGCAAGGCCGTACAGTTGAAAAATGCTAGTTCGTCTATCGTTTCCAGCGTTGTTGGCAAAGACACTTGTTGCAAATTGGCGCAGTCGGCAAAAGAAAGGCTGCCGATTTCCGTTATGCCTTCCGGGATAGTGAAACTTTCCATCCACAGGCATCCTTTGAAAGCACCATCTCCGATGTGTTTCACATCCGAAGGAATGGTGGTGGCGCGGCATCCGAGTACGAGCGTTTTATTGTCTTTCTCAATGATGGCATTGCAATTGTTTCGTGAATCAAAACTTTCGTTCTTTTCATCCACAACTATTCTTTTCAGATTCGTGCAGCCTTCGAAAGCCCCGGCACTGACGTGTTCCACTGTGCTGGAGAGGTATATCGAGCGAAGTTTCCTGCAACAGGCAAACGCGCCGTCATTGATGAATTTCACTCCTTCGCCAATCACGAGGTTTTCAAGGTTGTTACACCAAGAGAATGCGTTTATTGCTATTGATTCGACCGCATATTGGCGACCGTTGTGGGTAATATTACCCGGAATGGACAATGTCGTTTCTTGCGGAAAGGGCATTGTCTGGTCGGCACGGTTTACAGCACTGATTCGCACTGCCGAATTGTTTCTTTCGTCAATGGTGTATTGGAAGCATCCCTCGGTAAAGGTTTCCTCTTCGGTCGCTATTGCGGAAAAGGAAACGGCAAAGAACGCCAAAAAGAAAGAGAAACATCGTGCAAACATTTTCATATATTATTTAGAAGTTAGTTAATCGTATGTAAATATCGGATATATCCACGAGGGGGACGAATTATTTGATATTTTTTTGTTGTTTTGCAAATTTTGACGAATATTTTTGCTGCACGAGGCTGTCGCAGGGGCACCCCTTAAAGGCTGTGTTGTGGATGTGTTCCAAGCTGGATGGCAGGGAAACAAAGCAGAGGCGTTCGCAATCCCGGAATGCGAAGCCTCCAAGCCGTTTGGTGCCTTCGGGAATTTCGACGACGTGGAGGCTGCGGCATCTGGTGAAGGCAAAATCCGGAATCTCTTCCACGCTCTTTTTCCAATGGATTCCTTCAAGGGAGTGGCAACTGGCAAAAGCTTGGACGCCAAGCTTTTCCAGGCTTTCCGGCAAGAATACCGTTTGAAGTCTCTTGCATGAGACAAAGGCCGAGTTCCCGATTTCGCGGATGCCTTCGGGGATGATTAAGGTTTGCGGCATGGGGATGCCCGCAAAAGCACTTGGCCCGATGGTGGTGACGTTTGCGGGGAATGTGGTGGCCCGGCACCCTGACACCAACGTGTTTGTTTTCGTTTCGATGATGGCATTGCAGTTTCCACGTGAGTCATAGACGGGGTTTTCCTCATCTACGGTGAGCGAGGTGCAAAGGGTGCAGCCTTTGAATGCCCCTTCTTGGATACGGGTGACGCTGGCGGGGATATGGACGTGCGAGACAGGCGTGTAGCCAAAAGCGGCAGTGCCGATTTCTTGGATACCTTCGGGGATGTCCGTGTTGCCGCATCCGTATAACAACTTGCCGGTTGCCGTTTCGATGATGGCATTGCACCCGCCACGTGAGTCAAACGTTTTGTTCCGGCTGTCCACCACGATGCTGTCAAGGGCCGTGCAATGTCCGAACATGTTGCTACCCCATTGGTCGCCTTCGATAGTGGACACGTTTGCCGGAATGTGGATGGAGGCCAGATTCGTGCAGTTTTCAAACAAACTGGAGGCATAGATGCTTTTCAGGGTGAGGGGAAGCCCCACGTGCCGCAGCCGGACGCATCCCCTGAACACGGCAGCTTCCAGTCTTTCCACCCCTTCGGGGATGGTGATACTGTCCAGCTTCACGCAGCCTTCGAACGCCTCGCCGCCAATACATTTCACGCCGGCGGGAATGCGGGTGGCGTGGCAACCCAGCACCAGCTTTTCTGTTTCCGTTTCGATGATGGCGTTGCAGTTGCCGCGCGAATCATAGCTCCTGTTTCTTTCGTCCACGTTGATTTCCCGCAGTTCGGGGCATGAGGCGAACGCATTCGCGGCGATATGGGAGACAGAACTGGGGATGGTTATGGTTTGAAGGTTTTCGCAGGACGCAAAGGCGTAGCTGTCAATGTGGTAGATTCCTTCGCTGATGACCACGTGGCGGACATCCCTGAAGCGTGTGAATGCTCCCTGTCCGATGTTGGTGACCGCATATTCATAGCCGCCATGGACAACTTTTCCGGGGATGACCAACACATGGTTTTCCACCAAAGGTGTGGACAAGTCGTTGCGGTAGGCATGGGTGACCGTCACTGTGCTGTCCCCGTTTGCCAACTTTGCCCCGCCTTCGTATAGATGGTTGACGGAATATTGGAAAATGCCGTCGGTGAATACGTTTGCCTTTTGTGCCATCGCGGCAAGGGCGGAAAACGACAGCGTGATGAATACAGTCCACAATCTGTGCATAGAATTAGAAGTTAGTTAATTGCCCGTAAATATCGTTCTTTTTTGTGGAATAGGCAAGAAAATCATCTTTCATTTTTTGAAAATTGCAAAATACGAATGTCCGCAATTGGCCACATCTTTCCTGGGATGCTTCCGCAGGAAAAACTCCTCCGCCTACAAGGTGGGACGGTTCATTCCTGCCGGCTTTGACTGTGGGCATTCGTCTGTGGGCATTCGTCTGTGGCTTGCTAACCTCCCAATAAGAAGATATACTGACTTGGCAAAGTAAGTACTACTTCAATGGCCATCGAAGTATATCTTACTTTGCCAAGTAAGCACCTTGGCTTTTCCGGGGCATTGGTTCTACGGGGATGCTTCATTGCCGTCCCGCCATGAACAGGAGCAGGAGCAGGGGCAGGTAGTCTTCGTTTGTCCGGCGTTGCAATTCGCCCCGCAGTTGTTTGACGAGGTTCGCCTTTTGCTTTTTCACCGCACTTTCCGACACGTTCAGCATGGCCGCCACTTCGGCGTTCTTCAATCCTTGTTCGAAACTCAGGTCGAACAGCCGGCGGTAGCGTTCGGGCAAGTTTTGGATGGCGTCAAACAGCAAGTCGAGCACGTCCTGTTCCAAGATGCTGAGTTGGAAGGCTTCTTCCGTCTGTTGTTCCAGGTAGTTGGCTTGCGCGGTCTGCCGGCGCAGGATGGAGACGGCCTGGTTGTGGATGCACGAGTAGAGGTAGGCTTTGAACGAAGCGGCGGAGAGGAACGTGTCGCGGAGCTGATATACCTTATATATGGCATCCTGCACACAGTCTTCGGCCATGAAGGAAGCTTCTTCGCCCAACCGGCGTGAAGCATACAACAATAAGTCGCCATACATTTTCCGGTATAGCGGCTCTATTTTTCCCCGTCGAAAGTCTGTGAACACCTCTTCGTCAAACATCTGTTTTGCAGTTTCGGGAGGCAAAATTAAAAAAAAGAAAGAAAAAATAGCCCCTTTCCTTAAAAAATCTTCTTTTTCGGCTGTCCTTTTCCGGCTTCTTTGCGTCTTAGGGGAAAAAGTAACAAAGCATACATCAGATTTAGACATGGCAAAACAAGACGCGACAAACCATGAACGTATCGTGTGGCTGCTGTACAAGCGCATTACCGGTGCCCTCACGCCCGAAGAAAAAGAAGAATTGGAAGAGTGGCGGACGGCAAGCCCGCTCAACGAGGAGAGCTACCGGCGGTTGACCGACGTGGGCTTCCTGGAACAGGAATTCCGGCGTTTGAGGCTGGTGGATGCCGCCCGCCCGTTGCAGGACATGCAGGCGCGCATCCGGCAGGATGCCCGTCCGCGCCGCGTGTTGCGCTGGATGTCGGCGTTGGCTGTCGCCGCGTCGTTGGCATCCGTCTTTTTTGTAGGATACTTTTGGGACAGGGTGTTTGATTCCGCCCCGGCGGAATTGGCTGGTCTGTCGGCGTTGCCCCGGATACCGGCGGGCACGACGCAGGCCACGCTCACCCTGGCCGACGGGGCTTCCATCCCGCTCGACGGCGACACGTCGCGCAATGCCCGGCTCATCGCCGCGCGGCAGCCTGCAGTCGAGACGCGCCCCGTGAAGGAGCAAATCAACAAGCTGGCCACCCCGCGCGGCGGCGAGTTCAGAATCATGCTGGAAGACAGCACGGAAGTGTGGTTGAACGCCGAGTCGCAACTCGTCTATCCGGAAAACTTCACCGGGGACGAACGGCGTGTGGCCGTGAGCGGCGAAGCCTATTTCAAGGTGGCCAAGGACAGCCTGAGGCCGTTCTACGTGGAGTCCGGCGGCATGGAAGTGCGGGTTTACGGTACGGAGTTCAACATACAGTCCTACGAGGAGGCGGCTCACGTCTATACCACGCTCGTGGAGGGCAGCATCGCCCTCAAACCCTTGCAGGGCAGCCAGGCGGAGCTGGTGCTCACGCCGGGACACCAAGCCGTGTCGCGGACGGACGACCAGGCCACTTTCGTGCGCCCGGTGAATGCCGCAGCCGTGGCCAGCTGGCACAAAGGGCGTTTCTCGTTCGAAGAGCAGACCCTGGGGCAAATCATGCAGACCTTGTCGCGGTGGTATGCTTTCGAGTATGAGTTTGCCGACCCGGGCCTGGAGTCCACTGTCTTCAAGGGCAGTGCCCCGCGCTATGGCGATTTGGCCGAAGTCTTGTCTATTTTGGAGAAGAGCGGGGGCATCGCCTTCGGCGTGAAAGGAGAGAAAATCATCATTACTAATCATCAAATAAAATGACGAATCATGAACAGTAGCAAACGGAAACTGTTGGGACTTGTCCTGCTGGGTGCCCTGGGGCTGCCTCTGTCAGCCCAGGACATCGACACGGCGTATAGGAACACGCCCATCGAGAACGTTTTCTCCGACTTGCGCGAGAAAACCAACTATGAGTTTGTGTATCAGAAACAGGTTTTGCAAGGCGTGAGGCCTGTCACCTGCACGTTGAGGGACAAAAGTTTGGAGGAAGTGCTCCGCGAAGTGCTGAAAGGCACGGGGCTGGCCTATGAAATCGTGGACAACACGGTGGTCATCCGCCGGGACGACAAGAAAAAGTCCTCGCAGGTGCGCCACATCAACGGGACGGTGATTTCCGATGAAGACGGGCTGCCCGTCATCGGGGCTTCCATCCGCCTGTTGGACGCGAACGGGCAGCAGACCAGCTTCGGCACCATCACCGACACTGACGGACGTTTCGACATCAGCGGCTTCGATTTCGGAGGGGGTTATAAGGTGCAGGTGTCGTTTATCGGCATGAAGACCTTGGTGCTCGACGCGGGGCCGGACATGCGCATCACGATGGAGGGCGACACGCACGAGCTGAAAGATGTCGTGGTCACCGGTATCTTCAAGAAAGCCAAGGAAAGCTACACCGGTGCCGTATCGACCATCTCTTCGGAAGAGCTGGACGTGTTCAAAGGGCAGAACCTGCTGCAAACGCTGAAAAACATCGACGCGTCCATCAACTTCGCCGTGAACAACATTGCCGGAAGCAACCCGAATGCCCTGCCGCAAATCAACATCCGCGGCAACTCGTCGCTGCCGATGAGCGTGGAGGAGTTCAACCAGACGGCTTCCAATGCCGTCAACACGCCGCTCATCATCATGGACGGCTTCGAAATCTCGCTGGAAAAGCTGATGGACTACAACGACGAGGAAATCGAGTCCATCAACATCCTGAAGGATGCCGCCGCCACGGCCATCTATGGTTCGCGCGGTGCGAATGGTGTCATCGTGGTCACGACCAAAGAACCCGAACCGGGCAAGCTGCGCATCAATTTGGAGGCCGGTATAGACTTGGAGGTACCTGACCTGACATCCTATGACTTGCTGGATGCCCGCGAGAAACTGGATTTGGAGAACCAGTTGGGGCTATATCATTCTGACTACCCGGATCAGGATGTCACTTATCAGCAGATTTACAACCGGCGGCTACAGAGCGTACTTTCCGGAGCGAACACCGACTGGCTGGACAAGCCGGTGCGCACAGGCGTGGGGCAGCACTACAACCTGCGCTTGGAGGGCGGTAGCGAGCAGTTCCGCTGGAGTGCCACGGCTGGCTACAAGGACGTGGAGGGAGCCATGAAAAACTCCATCCGCCGCACGTTTAACGGCTCTATTACCTTGATGTATAAGGTGAAGAACTTGATTTTCAAGAACTATACCTCTTATGGCATCAGCCGCAGCCGCGAGAGCAACTACGGAAGTTTCAGCGACTACGTGGCCCAGCAGCCTTACTATACCCCGTATGATGCCAACGGGGAGCTGGCGGAATACTTTGAGAATTTCTACGGTTCAAGCCGGGGGCGCGGAGAGTTCAACCCGCTCTACGACGCTTCCTTGGGCTCGTTCGACAAGAGTGGCTATGAAGAAATCACCAACAACTTCGCCATCGAGTGGAACATCCTGCCGGAGCTGACCCTCCGCGGGCAGTTCGGCATCACCAGCACGAGTTCGCACAGCGACCTTTTCCTCTCGCCCGAGGATTCTTACTTTACGTCCGACAGCGACACGTCGCCGGAGTATGCCACTGACGAAGGCTTTTTCCGCCGCGGCAGCTATGATTACGGCACCGGCCGTGACAACAATTACAGCGGCAACGTGACCTTGTCCTATTCCAAGGTCTTTGCGGACAAGCACCAGTTGTATGTGGGGCTGGACTATTCCGTCCAGGCCACGTCGGGCTACGATTACCTGTTCCAGCTGGAAGGCTTCTCGAACGACAACATGTCGTTCCTGGGCAATGCCCGCCAGTATGCCCAAAGCGCGATACCGAGCGGAAGCGAGTCGAAAACGCGCCGCCTGGGCTTCACCGGCAACGTGAACTACACCTATTCAGGTCGCTATTATGTGGACCTTTCCTACCGCGTGGACGGAAGCTCTACTTTCGGCAGCGAAAAGAAATATGCCCCGTTTTGGAGTACCGGTGTGGGATGGAACATCCACAACGAGAAGTTCATGTCCCGGCAGAGTGTGCTGAACATCTTGCGGCTGAAGGCCTCATACGGTTCCACCGGATCGCAGCAGGGTTCCGGTTCAGGAGCGGTCACTTTATATAAATATGACACATCCAACAAATACATGAACTGGATTGGTTCCGTGCTCCAGGAGTGGGGTAACCCGAGACTGACTTGGCAGACCACCGACGAGTTCAACACAGGCGTGGAGTTCGGGTTGTGGCAAGGCCGTGTGCGTGGTGAGTTCGACTTCTATACGAAGAAGACCTCCAACCTGCTTTCCTACATGGACATTCCTCTTTCCATGGGTTTCCCATCCTACCTGGCCAACGTGGGCGAGGTGAAGAACCGTGGTTATGAACTTTCATTGAGCGCTTACCTCATCCGGGACCGGAAACGGCAGTTGAACTGGATTGTCAGCGGCCAGCTGGTCTATGACAAGAACTGGGTCTCCAAGCTGTCGGACGCCATCAAGGAGCAGAACGAGGCTGCCCTGCAGAACGAAGACTACGAAGTGGCCAACCTGTTCTATGAAGGGCGGCCGCAGAATGGCATCTATGCCGTGCGCTCGTTGGGCATAGACCCCAGCACGGGACGGGAAATTTATTTGGACAAGGACGGGAACATCACCGACACGTGGCATGCGGGAGACAAAGTGTTCCTCGGCTCCTCGCAACCCCTTTATCGCGGGAATTTCGGTTCCATGCTGATGTGGAAAGGGCTTACGTTCAACATCTCGTTCAATTATTATTGGGGCGGCAAGACTTACAATCAGACGTTGGTGGACCGTGTGGAAGTGACCACCAATACGTTGACAACATCCAACGTGGACAGGCGCGTTTATACCTCCCGCTGGATGAATCCCGGCGACGTAGTGGCTTTCAAGGGCTTCAGCAACGATGCCACCCGTGCCACGTCGCGTTTCGTGATGGACGACAATGTGCTTGAACTTTCCTCCGTCAGCCTGCAATACCGTTGGGACAGCGATTGGATCCGGCAGAAGGCCCATGTGCAGAGCATCACGTTCGGAGTCAACATGTCCGACCTCTTCCACTGGGGCACCGTCAAGATGGAGCGCGGCACGGACTTTCCTTATGCCCGCAATATCCAGGGGAGCGTTAAATTCTTATTCTAAACAGCACTAAAAAACGAAAGAAATTATGAGAAAAAAGATATATATAGGAGTTCTCGTGCTGGCGGCTTTGGGTTTCTCTTCGTGCAACGACTGGTTGGACGTGCGTCCGGAGACGGAACAGAAGGAAGACGACCAGTTCTCGAGTTATCAAGGCTTCTGTGATGCTGTGACGGGCATGTACATGACTATGGCCGACCGCGACATCTATGGTGAACGCCTGACGATGACCAACATTGAGTCGTTGGCAAACCTGTGGAGTCTGGGTGCCACATCCACCCGCTATGAAGATTACAACCTGGAGTTGCACGATTATGACAACGTGGTCTATTCGCAGGCGGCCATCAAGGCCATCTATGCCAAACTGTTCAACACCATCGTGCAGGCCAACCTCATCATCAAGCATGTCGGTACGCAAGGCGGTGTCATCAACAATCCGGCCACGCGGGCCGCAATCCTGGGCGAGGCCTACGGCATCCGCGCTTATTGCCATTTGGACTTGCTCCGTCTTTTCGGACAAGTGCCGGGCGGAACGACGCAGGTGTCGCTTCCTTATTCCGAGACGACCGGCATCGACGAAATGCCGCGTTACTACAATTTTGACGAGTATGTAGGCAAACTGGAATCAGACATCCAAATGGCCGAGAGCTTGCTGAAGGACAACGACCCCGTGTTCCAGTATTCATTCAGCGAACTGAACAGCTATCCCGACGGTGTGGATGAGTTCATGTACTACCGCCAGTCGCGCATGAACTATTGGGCCGTGAAGGCACTGGAAGCCCGCATGCAACTCTACGTCGGCGACAAGGCCGGTGCCTACGGGACGGCCAAGGAGGTGATGGAGGCTACGTTCAACGGCAGCCCGGTCATGGCCATGAGCGGGGCGAGCGACTTTGCCAACGGCTACAAGCTGTGCCCCAACGAATGCCTGTTCTATCTGAGCAAGTATGACGTAATGGACTATTCGCAGTCGTTCCTCGTGGGCGACCAGCAGGCGGAGATGGGCGATGCGAAGAATGCCTACTCCACGTCGTCTTCGTTAGGCATTACGGAAGCACAGTGGAACGAGCTCTTCAGCGGATGCAACCCTAACTCGAACAACCGCATGCTGTATTGTTGGGCTGCGGCACGTGACGAATTCGGACAGTACATGTACGTCACCGATAAATATTATTGGAATCCGAACGTGGGCAACCAGATGCTCTGTTTCCAGCTGATACCGATGCTGCGCATGTCGGAAATGTGCCTGATTGCGATGGAGACCACGACCGACCTGAGCGAAGCCAACTCGCTTTACCGGGATTACATGCTGGCGCACGGCGAGGCTTCGGCCACGCCTTTCGCGTCGCTCGAGGAGCGCGACGCGTTCATCTTGAATGAATACCGGCGCGAGTTTTTCGCCGAGGGGCAGATGTTCTACACCTACAAGCGGCTGAACGCTTCCACGATGATGTGGCGCGAGGAACCGGTGGCCGAGAGCGAATATGTTTTGCCGTTGCCTACAACGGAATATAATCCCAATCTTTAAACACGACGAATATGAAAACCAAACTTGGAATATTCTTGGCCGGCTGCTGCCTGCTGGCCTTCACGGCTTGCGAGAAAGACCTCCAGCCGTATAACACGCCCGGGGCGTGGCTGAACTTTGCCTTCCGCGAATCCTCCGGCGATTTGATTACTTCCTCCGAGGGCTTGTACGACGAGATTTATGACACTTATTATTCGTTTGCCTTGCAAAGTGCCACGACAGGAACGGACATTACACAAGACACGGTGTGGATAGAGGTGAGCACGATGGGCTTCCTCTCGGACCAAGATCGCCAGGTGGAACTTCAGCAAGTTGTCACGGGCGAGAATGACGCTGTGTCCGGCGTACACTATGTGGCGTTCGACGACCCGGCTCTGTTGGCCAAATCCTATGTGCCGGCGGGCCAGAATATGGCCAGTGTCCCCATTGTGGTACTGCGTGACGCTTCGCTGGACCAGCACGACGTGGTGCTGAAAATCGCAATCAAGGATAACGGCGTATTCAAGCCGGGGTATGAGGAGTTCTCCACCCGCACGCTTCATATTTCCGCCCAATTGGCGAAACCTAGCAACTGGGATGCTTATTATATGGATTTCATGTTCGGTGCCTATACCCCCACCAAGCACGCGTTGATGATTGAGTGGACCGGTAATCTTTGGGACGATGCGTATGTGGAAGAACTGAACAACGGGGATTACGGATACCTGGAATACCTGGCAACATGGATGAAGGAGAAACTGGAGGAAGAGAACCAGAAGCGTTTGGATGCCGGGGAGGATATCCTTCGCGAGCCGGACGGCACACCTGTGACTTTTGATATGTTTTAAAGGTAATCACAAATTAAAAAAGACAGATTTATGAAAACAAGAAAATTCATGACTATATGGGCGGCCTTTTCCCTGCTGTTGGCGGGATGGACTTCCTGCGTTGACGACACCAGCAGCCTGGGTGGCGGCAACGCACCCGAAATCATCATCACGGGGATGGATCCGGAAAAGGCCGTAGAGATTAATTCTTATACGGGGGTCAACCTGAAAGATGTCATCAAGCCCCAAGTCTCCGCGAACATTCCGGAAGACAGGCTTAGCTATGCCTGGTATCTGTTCAGCACGGCGGAAGCGGAAGGAAATTACAGGGACTTCCTCATCTCTTCGGAGAAAGAGCCGGACTATGAGATTAATCTCAAGACCGGTTCTTACGAAGTGGTGTTTGAGGTGACCAGCCAGGCGGACGGTTACACGCAGGTGGCCACGGCCACGTTGAACGCTTCTACCACGTTCTCCCGTGGTTTCTATATCCTGAAGGAGACACCCGACGGAGCCACGGAGTTGGATCTTTACAGCAGCGGGCTGTATATGCCCGATTTGATGGAGCAGATGCTCGGTGCCCCGTTGGCAGGCAAGCCGTACAATCTCTGCACCTATTATAATGGTGAATATATCAATCCGGACAACAACGAGACGGATTGCGCCAATTTCATTTATGTGTTTACTGAAGACAAGAAATTCCGTGGTTTCCGTGCGGAGGACATGATGAATATTTGGAGCAACGACAATCTGTTGTATTCCGGTGCGCTAGAGGCAGACGAGCAGCCCTGCACGTTCTTCCGTACCATCTTCAGCCATGCATACGTGGCCAACAAGGGAATCTATTCCATCATGTCGGGTGATGGCGGGTGGATGCCGTACAGCAGCGGGCGCTATGGCTATCCGACGGTAGCTGTGGGCGGCAGTAAGTTCGTGCAGGAAGCCGAAGTCGGCATGTACTACGTGTTTTGGAGCGATGCCGACCACAAGCTCTACAGTACGGATTATAACGTGATGACCAGTGAGGAGGTCACCTTGAAGGATGCCATGGGCGTTCCCGTACCGGATGCCTATCCGGATGACTTGGAGTGTATTGCCTCGGGCAAGAACTACCTGGCTGGCACTTCTACTTTGTTTTTCCTTTGCCAGCAGCCTTCCACGGGCGACCGTTACCTTTTCCTGCTCCATGGCAGTACGTCCATAAGCCAGATTGTGCGGCTTGACCCTTCATCGCACTTAGCACATGCCACGTCTGTTTCTGCCAACGGCCTGACGGCAGCCTACATTTATTTTGTTGACGGCGGGCGGTTGTACGTTTACGGTCTCAATGACGGGAAAGAGCAGGAAGTGAATTTGCCCGGTATTCCGGCGGGCGAAGAGGTGACATTCGTTTCCAACCAGTATCTCAATCTGGCTTACGTCAGTACGGATTACAATTTCGATGACTTGATTGTGGGAACGCAGAGTGGCGACACTTATAAGCTCTATTTTTACGAATCGGACCGCGTGAGCACCGGTGTGCCTGTGGACGAGCCGTCTTTCACTGTTACCGGCACGGGAAAAGTAAAGTCTGTACGCTTCCTGGCTCCGGTAAGTGTCGATGGCACCTATCTTAATATGATGACGAATCCGTTCCCGTTCTCCGACTGAAAGGCATGAACTGAAAAAGATATAATCAGAAGAAAAGGCAATGAAAAAGAATCTATTATTCGTGCTGGCCGCCCTGTTGGGCGGCACAGCCGTGGCGCAGACCAACTTCCGCGCCATTTCCTACGATGAAGCCATTGCGGCTGCCAAGGCTGAGAATAAACTGGTGTTTATGGACTTCTACACTGATTGGTGCGGCCCCTGCAAGCGGATGGCGCGCGAAGTGTTCCCGCAGAAAGAAGTGGGGGACTATATGAACGCCAAGTTCGTCTGCATCAAGCTCAATGCCGAAAAGGAAGGCAAGGAGCTGGCCGACCTTTACAAGGTGGAAGCCTATCCCACCTTCATCGGTATTGACACGGACAAGAAGGTCGTGATGACCAAAGTGGGGGCCACCAGCACGGGCAAGGAGTTCATTACGGACGTGGATCTGCAAATCAACCCGGACAAGAACCCGGAAAAACTCAAGGCGCGTTACGAAGGTGGCGAGCGCACACCGGAACTCATCGCGTCCTACGCCGCGCTCAAACTCTCCGAGTTCCGCGAAAACAGGGATATGGCCAAGCGCAAGGAGGCTTTCAGCATGGTGCGCGACTATTACCACGGTTTGTCCGTGGCCGACCGCCTTTCGCCCAAAAACCTGTTCGTGTACCAGGAATATGTGGAGTCGCCGGCCGACGAGGCTGCCCGTTTCATGGTGGAGCAGCGCGGCAAGTTCGACGACTCGACGCGTGTGGAAATCGACAAGGTGCTTTCATCGCTCTATCGCGGCCATATTTACGGCTATTTCGGCGGTACCACTCCGTATGATTCCGCAGCTTACGATATGGCGAAGAAGGACGTGCTGGCGTTGGGGCTGGACAAGGAAGGGAAATATGCCACTTGCTTCCGCTTCATCGAATGCCATGCGGCAGGCGACATGGATGCCTACCTGGACCTTTGCGAGCGGGAGTATGCCAAGTTGCCCGAAGACTTGCAGTCCACGCTGATGTATAACTTCGCTGAACTTGTCGGCAAGGACGCGGCTGCCCGTGCCCGTGCCGCGAAGTTCGTCAGGAGCCACTTGGCCGGGATGAAGACCGGCACGGTGCTCTTTGCCGCCTTCCAGCTGCAAGACCTTGAAGGCGAAAACACTCATTGATCCTTTTCCCATACGGCACAATGCTTGCCGCCGCCGGAGCCTATCGCATAGGCTTCCGGCGGCTTTTTCTTAGGCTGTTTTTAAACATGTGGATTTAACAACAGACGAATATTCGTTTGATACCAAACGTATGGTTTCCAGTCTCTAAAACTCTTCTGCCTTGCAGGGGAGGTGGCCCGAAGGGCCGGAGGGGTTTCCCACCCACGTATCATTCCGCAAGGGAAACAAAACGGCCATTATGGCCGCCGCAAGGGAAACAAAACGGCCATTATGGCCACCGCAAGGGAAACAAAAGGGTCGTTACGCCCTCGCAAGGTGAACGGAAGGGTCGTTACGACCCGTGGGTGTGAGACCCCCTCCGCCCCTTCGGGACTCGTCCCCCTGCAAGGCGGGACAGTTTATTCCTGCCGGCTTTGACTGCGGACATTCATCGCAGCAAAGAAAGTGATGGGAAACAGTACATTTTGCCCACAAAACAAACTCGTTGTCTTCGTGCCGGTTAACAACACCCAGTTTCAAAGCCTGAAACACCCAGTTTCAAGGCCTGGAACACCCAGTTTCAAGGCCTGGAACACCCAGTTTCAAGGCCTGGAACACCCAGTTTCAAGGCCTGAAACACCCAGTTCCAAAGGCCTGGAACACCCAGTTTCAAAGGCCTGGAACACCCAGTTTCAAGGTCTGGAACACCCAGTTTCAAAGGCCTGGAACACCCAGTTTCAAAGGCCTGGAACACCCAGTTTCAAGGCCTGAAACACCCAGTTTCAAAGGCCTGGAACACCCAGTTTCAAGGCCTGAAACTGGAGTCATTTGGCGGATTTGGTGTGTGCGGAACCGTCCGGAACAGTTGTGTAGGAGAGTCAAGGCTTGTCTTGCTTGGATTGCAATGGAAGATAATGCGAAAGTGGGTGTGGCAAAATAAACTCCTCCGCCTTGTAGGAGGGCACTGAAAAAGTCCATTATTTGAAAATACCACTAACAAAATGCAAGTAAAAGTACCGGCAACAAGCTAAATAGCGTATAAAACATTGCGTTTACAGCAAATATGCGTCTTTTTATTTACATTACGATAGCACATCTTCGTGAGAGGGGACTTTTTCAGTGCCCTCCCTTGTAGGGGAGGTGGCGCGAAGCGCCGGAGGGGTCTCACGTCCACAAAGACATACTTTATGTGTGTGTCCGTGGGCGTGAAACCCCTCAGGCCCGTTGGGCCAGCTCCCCTACAAGGCGGAGCAGTTCTTTCTCGCAGGTTTCGGAACACCCTTTTTCGCGTAATGGTATCCGATGGAAAAAGCAGGCTACTTGATATTGGCCTGTTCCAGCCCATAGCCATATTTCTTGTCCGCGCCTTTCAGCAGGAAAGCCACGAGCAGGGAGAGGATGGCGATGCCCGTGAAGATGCACATGGGCAGTGTGTAGTCGTAGAGGTTGGTGCGCACACCGTCCGTGATTTCCTCGCCCACGATGCAGTAGTTTTCCAACACGCTGCCGATGAGGGCGGGGATGCCCCAAAGGCCGATGTTCTGGATGAAGAAGATGAGGGCATAGGCCGTGCCGAGCTGTTTCACGGGGAAAATCTTGGCCACGGAAGGCCACATGGCAGACGGCACGAGCGAGAAAGCGATGCCCAGGATAATCATCAGGATGATGGCCACCCACGGGGCATGGATGGACGGGATGGCATAAATGCAGTGTACGAAAATGAGCATGCCTGCGCCGAGGATCATGATGGAAGCCGCCCGTCCGCGCTTGTCGATCATGCCGCCGAAGACGGGCGTGAGGAACAAGGCACCGAGGGCCGGCAGGCCGGCGAAAGTGCCCGCGATGTCTTCCGGGACGCTGTATTTGGTCACCATCAGTTCGGTGGCAAACTTCTGGAAGGGGAACACGCAGGAATAGAAGAGCACACAGAGCAAGGCGATGAGCCAGAAGCCGGGATTGCTGACCACGGCCACGACATCCTTGAACGAGAACTTCTCGTCGTCGCCCGCCGAGGTGTCGATGAATACCTGGCGGTCCAGTTTGCGGTCCATGAAGGTGAAGCAGAGGAACGAGACGAAACCGCCGAACAGCAGGATGGCACCGATGAGGAGCGGAGTGTCCAGCTGCCATGCCTTGGCCACGGGGATGGCCACGGCGTAGGCCGCCTGCGAACCGACACGCGCCAAAGCCACCTGTACGCCCATGGCCAGGGCCATTTCCTTGCCTTGGAACCATTTGGCGATGATTTTCGTCACGGTGATGCCGGCCACTTCCGCGCCCACGCCGAAGACGGAGTAGCCCGCCGAGGCCATGAACACATCCAGCTTGTAGCCCCAGACGAGTTCGTCCGTGCCGCCGAAACGGGTGATGGCAATGTATTCCGCCAACGTGCCGCCTACCATGAGGATGGTGGCCAGCAGGCCGGTGAAGCGGATGCCGAAGCGGTCGAGGATCAGTCCGCCCCAGATGAGCATGAGGAGGAACACGTTGAGGAAACTGTATGCTCCGGTGAAGAAGCCGAATTCGCCGCTGGTCCAGTGGAGTTCGCCTTCGAGCATGCTTTTGAGCGGGGCCATGACGTCGTTCACGTAGTAGGCGGCCATCATGGTGAAGGCGACGATGAACAGGGCCGACCAGCGCGCCCATGCCTTGTCGTTGAGTTTTTGGATGGTTTGATTTTCCATGATTCCTTATTTTTTACAGATTATTTTTTCAGCCAACGGTCGAGCCAGCGGAAGAAAGTGCGCTGCCACAGTATGCCGTTTTGCGGTTGCAGCACCCAGTGGTTCTCGTCGGGATAGAGCAGCAGCTGGGCGGGAATGCCCCGCATGACAGCCGCGCTGAAGGCCGACTGGCCTTGCGAGCTGAGGATGCGGTAGTCCTTTTCGCCATGGATGCAGAGGATGGGCGCGTCCCACTTGTCCACGTACAGGTGCGGGCTGGTGGCGTAGGGATTGGCCTTCTGGTTGTCCGTCACTTTCTCCGCGTTGTCCGGATTGGCACTGACACCTTTGCGCCAGGGAGCCGCCCCGAGGTCCCAGTTGGGAAACCACATTTCTTCCGTCTCGTAGTATTGCTGCTGCGTGTTGAAGATGCCGTCGTGGGCGATGAAGCACTTGAAACGCTTGTCGTGATGCCCGGCCAGGTAATAGACGCTGTAGCCGCCGAAACTGGCCCCGACGCAGCCGAGGCGGTCGCGGTCCACATAAGGTTCCTTGCATACGTCGTCGATGGCACTCAGGTAATCCTGCATGCACTGCCCGCTGTAGTCGCCGCTGATTTCCTCCAGCCATTCCATGCCGAAGCCCGGCAGGCCGCGGCGGTTGGGGGCGACGACGATGTAGCCGTGGGCGGCCATGATCTGCAGGTTCCAGCGGTAGCTCCAGAACTGGCTGACGGGGCTTTGCGGCCCGCCTTCGCAATATAATAAGGTGGGGTATTTCTTCGTGGGGTCGAAGTGCGGGGGATAGACCACCCAGCAGAGTTCTTTCTGCCCGTCGGTGGTGGCCACCCAGCGTTCCTTGACTTCGCCCATGACCAGACGTTCTTCGAAATATTGGTTCTCGCGGGTGAGGCGGACGACTTCGGCATTCCCTTTTTTCCGGGGCGTGATGCCGTACAGGTCATCGGGTGCGCTGAGGCTGTGGCGGGCGGCAATGATGCGGTCGCCGCACAGGGCAAGGCTGCCATAGTCATAGTCGCCGTCGGTCAGCTGCCGCACTTCGCCTTCGAGGTTGGTGGCATACGCCATGCGGCGGGCATGCCACACGCCGGTGAAATAGAGGGTGCGGCTGTCCTGCGCCCAGCAGAAGCCGTCCACGCCGGATTGGAAACTTTCCGTCACGTAAGTCTTTTCCCCGCTTTCCAGGTTCAGTACGCAAAGGCGGGTGCGGTCGCTCTCGTAGCCGTTGCGGGCCATGCTGAGCCAGGCCACATATTGTCCGTCGGGAGAATAAGACGGGTTGGTGTCATATCCCACGTTGCAGTCTTGCGTCTGGTGGTTCACGGCCTGCTGTTCCATGGAGCGTGACGGGTCTATTTCCGGTTCTTGGTATCCGGCGGGTTTACAGAGATTGTCTGTTTTGCCGCTTTCCGTGTCGTAGCGATAAATGTCGCTGTCGGTGCTGATGGCATAGTCGCGTCCGGTTTTCTTCCGGCTGGTATAGACGACATACCGCCCGTCGGGGCTCCAGTTGAACTGTTCGCTCCCGCCGAAGGGGAGCATGGGGCATTCGAAAGGTTCGCCTTCCAGCAAATCCTTTTCTTCACCGGCGCGTCCGTCCTTCATTTCGGCCAGGAAAATGTGGGGGATGGTTTTCACATAGTGGTCCCAATGCTTGTAGTTGAGGTCGGTGATGACCATTCCGCTGGCCAAGGGAAGGTCGTCGTAGGGCTTTTCGATGGACGTGTAGGTGTCTACGGAATGCACGAGGATGACTTTCTGTCCGTCGGGGGAGAACTTGTAGCCTTCCACGTCTTTGGACGAGAAAGTCAATTGACGGCGCGACGTGCCGTCGAGTGCCATTTCCCAAACCTGGTTGCTGCCCGATTGCGCGCTCAGGAAAGTAAGCCGCTGCCCGTCGGGCGTGAAGGCCGGGTCGGTCTCGTTGTCGGCGGTGGTGGTGAGCAGGGTGTTCCCGCTGCCGTCCGCGTTCATCAGGTAAATCACGGTGTGGCTTTTGTTCTGCGCCACGCTGTAGTAGCTTACGGTATAGGCTATTTTCTTGGTGTCGGGCGACACGGTGAAGCTGCCGATACGTCCCATGGCCCAAAGGGCTTCGGGGGTGAGGCGGTCGCCGGTGAGGGTGATTTGGTTTTTCCCGATGACGGGTTGGGGTTCATCGGCTCCTGTCGAAGGTACGGCGGAAGCCAGGCTGAGTGCCGCGGTCATGACTTTTAGTAGATTCATGGTGTTATGCGATAAAAAAAAGAATCATCCCGGGCTGCGCGTGGCAGTCGTCCGGAATGATTCGGTTGGTTTGATGTTTATTTCTTTTGTCCGGCCTGTCTCCGTTTCTGTTCTTCGAGGATGGCCTGTTGCTGCTTCTGCAGGGCTTCCAGGCGTGCCGCCATGCCCGACATCTTCTTGGCCGGGTTGGCCTTGTTGGCCTGGTAGTTGGCTTCCAGCTTGGCCAGCAGCTTCTTGTCGTCCGTCGTCTTGCGGAGGAACCACAGGATGAGGATGCTGGTGAGCCCGGAGAGGAAGTAGTAGTAGTTCAGCCCCGAGGAGTAGTTGTTGAACATGAAGAAGAAAGCGATGGGCATGATGTACATCATGTACTGCATGAACTTCATTTGCTGTGCCTGTTCGCCCGTCATCGTGTTCTTCTGCTGGCGCATGGTAATCCACGTGTTGACGAGGTTCGTGACGCAGAACAACAGGCAGAAGATGCTCAGGTGGTCGCCGATGAGCCACACCGACTTGTCCCAGCGTATGACATCGTCATAGGCCGAAAGGTCGGACGCCCAAAGGAAACTTTCGCCGCGCAGCTCAATGGCATTGGGGACGAAATTGAACAGGGCAATCCAGATGGGCATCTGAATCAGCATGGGCAGGCAACCGCCCATGGGGCTTACGCCGTATTGGCTGTAAATCTGCATCATTTCCTGTTGCTTCTTCATGGCATCCTCGGGATTGGGATACTTGGCGTTCAGCTCGTCGATTTTCGGCTTCAGCACCCGCATCTTGGCCGAAGACAGGTAGGACTTGCGCGTGGTGGGATAGACCAGCAGCTTCACCAGGATGGTGAGCAACAGCAGGACGACACCCATGGAGAGGCCGAGGCTACTCAGCCAGTCGAAGAGGTAGATGATGAAGAAACGGTTGATCCACTTGAAGAGCGGCCAGCCCAGATAGACGAGGTCTTCCAGCTCCAAGTCCTTGTCGCTCATGGAGAGGTCGTTGGTGTTCTGCAGCAGGTGGTAGTTGTTGGGCGCGAAGAGCATCTGCATTTGGGTTGGCTCTTTGCCGCTGGGGTCGAAGAACGTCTTCATGTCGGCGGCATAGTCTTTCAGGTAGCCGCTCTCTTGCTGCAACGGGGTGCTGGCCAGATAGGCGTCCGTGAAATCCTGGTGTGCGATGAGGACGCAGCTGAAGAACTGGTTTTTGAAAGCGACCCAATCCAGCGGTTCGGCGATTTTTTCCGTTTCCGCGCTCGTCTCGCTCAGGTAGTCCGTGCCTTCCCCTTTGATTTTATAGGTGAGGGAGGAGTAGCGGCTCTCGAAGTCGAAGCCTTTTTCCTGTTGGCGGGCCATTTCGTTCCATTCAATGTCCATCGTCTTTATCGAGGGCAGGAAGAACCCTTCCAGTCCTTGGGTCTTGATTTCGAGGTTCACCATGTAGGAGTGGGGCAGAAGCCGGTAGTTGAAATCCACCGTGCCGCCGTTGGCGGCCAAAAGCCGCATGGTGAGCGTGGAATCGGTGGCATCCACGGGAGTGAAGAAGAAGTCGCCCGTCTTGATGTTTTCCATCTTTCCGGCCAGCATGAACTGCAGGCGCGCGTCTTTTTCGTCGAACAGCGTGACCATGCCGCCCTGTTGGTTCTTGTATTCCTTCAGCTCGGCTTTCTGCACTGTGCCTCCCCGCGTGTTGAACGTCAGGCGCACCAGTTCGTTTTCCATCACTACGGTTTTTGCCTCGCCGCTGCGGTGGGCGTAGAAGAGCGATGTCGTGTCTTGCACGGCGCGGACGGCGGCGGCTATTTCGGCTTCTTCCTTGGCTTTTTGGTCGGCTTTGGCTCTTTGCATGGCCACGGCCTCGATGGAGTCTTGTCGGTGCATGGCCTCAATTTCGGCCTCGCTCGGGCGGCTCCAATAGCTGAACCCGATGAGGACGGCCGCGATGAGGACGAATCCGATAATCGTGTTTTTATCCATTGTGTGTCGTGTGTGATTAGTCTTTCTTATCTTGTGCCTGTGAATCTTTCAGGTAACCGATGGCGGCTTTCACGAAGGACATGAACAGCGGGTGGGGCTTCAGCACCGTGCTGCTGTATTCCGGGTGGAACTGTGTGCCGATGTACCAGCGCAGCGTGGGAATTTCCACGATTTCCACCAGGTTGCTGTCCGGGTTGGTGCCCACGCACTGCATGCCGGCCTGTTCGTATTCCCCGATGTAGTGGTTGTTGAACTCGTAGCGGTGGCGGTGGCGTTCGCTGATGTGCGTCTGTCCGTAGGCTTCCGCCGTGCGGCTGCCCGGGCGCACTTCGCAGTCGTAGGCACCGAGGCGCATGGTGCCGCCCATCTGGGTGATGTTCTTCTGCTCCTCCATGATGTCGATGACGTTGTGCGGCGTCTTCTCGTCCATCTCGCGGCTGTTGGCATCGGCATAGCCCAACACGTTGCGGGCGAACTCAATGACCATCATCTGCATGCCGAGGCAGATGCCGAAGGCGGGGATGTCGTGTGTGCGGGCGTATTCGGCGGCCAGGATTTTGCCTTCCGTGCCGCGTTGCCCGAAGCCCGGGCAGATGACCACGCCCGACATGCCGGCCAACATGTCGGCGATGTTTTCGCGCGTCAGTTTCTCGCTGTTGACGAAATGGGGCTTTACCTTGTAGTCGTTGTAAGTGCCGGCGTGGGCGAGCGATTCGAGGATACTCTTGTAGGCGTCCTGCAGGTCGTATTTTCCCACCAACGCGATATCGACTACCTCCGTGGCGTTCTTGCGCCGTTCGAGGAACGACCGCCACGGGCCGAGGGCCGGTGTTTCGCCCACGGGCATGCCCGTCTTGCGCAGGATGATGGCATCCAGCCCTTGGGCCTGCATGCTCAGCGGCACCTCGTAAATCGAGGGCATGTCCATGCTTTGGATGACAGCTTCCTCGTCCACGTTGCAGAAGTGGGCTACTTTCCGCCGGATGTCGGCATTCAGCTCATGTTCCGTGCGCAGCACGAGGATGTCGGGCTGTATGCCAAGGCTTTGCAACTGTTTTACGGACGTTTGCGTAGGCTTGGTTTTCAATTCCTTGGCCGCAGCCAAATAAGGCACGTAAGTCAAGTGGATGGCCACGGCATTCTTTCCCAGTTCCCATCGCAATTGGCGGATGGCTTCCAGGAAGGGGAGCGACTCGATGTCGCCCACCGTGCCGCCGATTTCCGTGATGACGAAATCAAACTTGTATTTCTTGCCCATCAGCTTGATGTTGCGCTTGATTTCGTCCGTGATGTGAGGAACAACCTGTATGGTCTTGCCCAGGTAGTCGCCCCGCCGCTCTTTTTCGATGACACTTTGATAGATGCGGCCGGTGGTGATGTTGTTGGCCCGGGTGGTTTGTATGCCCGTGAAACGTTCGTAGTGTCCCAAGTCCAGGTCTGTTTCCTGCCCGTCCACGGTGACGTAGCATTCGCCGTGCTCGTAGGGGTTGAGTGTGCCCGGGTCGATGTTGATGTAGGGGTCGAACTTTTGGATGGTGATGTTATATCCGCGCGCCTGCAACAGTTTGCCGACCGATGAGGATATGATGCCTTTGCCTAATGAAGAGGCTACTCCGCCGGTGACGAAGATGTACTTTGTTTCTCCCACAATATTTGTTTTTTTGGATGATGATTCAAACATAACGTCTTTAACAAGTTGCAAAATTACGAAAAAACTTTGAGTTGCGTGGGACTTTTCCTTTAAAAAAGCTATATCTTTGTGGAGGTAAAAAGAGAAGGCGAATGAGGGTTAGGCTTTTTGCACTTGTGGTGATGGCTTTTCTGGGTTGCATGAATGGTGTGGCGCAGGAACGGGTTGCCCGTATATTGGATACAGTGTCCATGGAGGCTGTGACGCAACGTTATTCGCTTATGCTGGATTCTTTGGCTGTGCAGGTGAGAATGCGGCCTGCAGATACGGCCGTGCGATATACCCCGCTTTATTTCAGGATGTTCGCGCCGCCGACATTATATGATGCCCCTTTGGAGCAGGCATTCGGTGTTTTTTGGAGCCCATCGTTGCCCGGACGGATGGTTTCGTTGCCGTCTTTGGGTGACTATGCAGGCGAAGGCCGCGCGGTAGTGGAAGGGGCGGACTGGATGTTGATGCGGACATACGCGGATACGCCGTGGTTGATTGAGGCAACGGAAGATGAATTGGAGCAGGCAGGAGGGATTGAGGAAGAAGTGTTGCCGGAAATGCCTGCAGTGGCGCAGTTGGTAACCAATGAAATGGCGGTGGACTTGACGGACGACGTGGACGAGGTGCAGTTGGTGGTGCGCCGTCCCAATTTTTGGAAGGTGAAGGGGGATTATTCGTTTCAGCTCACGCAAAACCATTTTTCGGATAATTGGTATCAAGGCGGCGACAACAACTATACGATGTTGGCGTTGTTGACAATGGAGGCTAATTTTAATAACAAACAGAAAATACAATGGGACAACAAGCTGGAGATGCGCTTGGGTTTCCAAACATCCAAGACGGACGAGAAACACAAGTTCAAGACCAACGATGACTTGTTGCGTTTCACCACTAAAATCGGCTACAAGGCCACGGCGCATTGGTTCTACACTTTGCAGGTGCAGGCCTATACGCAATTTTACCCCAGCTTTAATGCCAACAGTGACGTGGTTTCTTCTGATTTCATGTCGCCATTCAACCTCGTGGTGTCACTCGGTATGGATTACAAGTTGGAGCTGAAACGTTTCAAAGGCTCGGCCAACCTGGCACCTGTTGCCTATAACTTCCGTTCCGTGGAACGTAGGTCTTTGTTTGGCAATTTCGGGCTTGACGAGGGGAAATGCATGTACCACAACTTCGGCCCGAACATCACGGTGAACTACAGTTGGGAGATTTGGAAGAACATCAAGTGGGACGCCCGCATCTATTGGTTCAGTAACATGGAGAGCACGGACATTGAATGGGAAAACACTTTCACGTTCACCATCAACCGTTTCCTTAATTCCAAACTGTTTCTTTATCCTCGCATTGATGATAGTTCTGAGAATTATCGCAGGGAAAGCAACGGGTCGTATTTCATGTTCAAAGAGTGGTTCAGCTTGGGGCTGAATTATTCGTTTTGAGCGTTCTTCGCCAGTGAACGGTTGATGCTTTCGATGTAGTCCAACAGTTCCGTGCGCCCGGTCTTTTCTAGGGAGGACGTGGCGAAATAGGGCGGGAGTTCCTCCCATTGTTCCTTCAACACTTCGAGATAGGCCTTGATGTTGGCGTTGAGGCGTTTGATGCCTTGCTTGTCGGCTTTCGTGAACACGATGCTAAAAGGGACTCCGTTTTCACCGAGCCATTCAATGAACTCCAAATCTATCTTTTGCGGTTCGTGGCGCGAATCCACTAGCACGAACAAGTTGGTCAGTTGCTCCCTCCTTAATATATAAGAGGTAATAATGCGCCAAAGTTTTTCTCTCTCTTCTTTTCCTTTTTTTGCATATCCGTAGCCTGGTAAGTCCACCAAGTACCATTCCTTGTTGATGAGGAAATGATTGATGAGCAAAGTCTTTCCTGGTGTGGCAGAGGTCTTGGCCAACTTCCGGTGGTTGGCCAGCATGTTGATGAGGCTGGATTTTCCTACGTTGGAGCGACCTATGAATGCGTATTCCGGCAAAGATGTGTCCGGGCATTTGGCTATGTCTGTATTGCTGATGATGAATTCTGCAGATTTGATTTCCATGTTCGTTGATTTTTCGTGGGCAAATATACGCTTTTTAATTGGGTTTTGCATTATCTTTTGAGAAGATAAGCTGCACCTCGGCATGAAAAACAGATGAATTTGTTTTGTCCTGCGCTCGGTTTGCATTATCTTTAGATAAGATAAGCTGCACCTCGGCATGAAAAACAAATGGATTTGTTTTGTCCTGCGCTCGGTTTGCATTATCTTTTGATAAGATAAGCTGCATCTCGGCATGAAAAACAAATGGATTTGTTTTGTCCTGCGCTCGGTTTGCATTATCTTTGCACCCGATTTATGTATCTTTGACGAATAAATGGATCAGCTGTATTCCTCCGCGTTACTCGAAAAGGCCGTGAACGAGTTTGCCAAGTTGCCCGGAATCGGGGGCAAGACGGCAATGAGGCTTGTCTTGCATTTGTTGCGGCAGGATGCGTCGGCTGTGGAAAGTTTCGGGCAGGCGTTGGTTACTCTGAAACATGATGTGAAATATTGTGCGGTGTGTCACAACATTTCCGATACGGAGGTGTGTGGCATTTGTGCCGACAACCGGCGCGACCATACGACGGTTTGTGTGGTGGAGAACATACAAGACGTGATGGCCATTGAGAACACGCAGCAATATAAGGGCGTGTATCATGTGTTGGGCGGCGTGATTTCACCCATGGATGGGGTCGGCCCGTCGGACTTGCAAATCCAGTCGTTAGTGGGACGGGTGGCGGAAGGCGGCATCCGCGAAGTGATATTGGCACTCAGCCCGACGATGGAAGGAGACACGACAAATTTTTATATATACAGGAAACTGGAGAATGCCGGGGTGCGCATCACGGTGATTGCCCGCGGGGTGGCGCAGAACGATGAACTGCAATACACGGACGAGGTGACGCTGGGGCGTTCCATCGTGAACCGCGTAGTGTTCACCGGAAAGTTGTGAGTAGAATAAATGGGATATTTATGGAAAAGAAAGAGAAAACAGTGAGATTTTTGCGCGTGTGGATGTGCATATTTTATTGCGTGGCATTGTTCATGGGCGTTTTTTTCGCGGTGTTTCTCCCCGGTGGTTTTGTGGGCGAGGATGATGTTGATGATTCCATGGCATTGTTCAAGTTCGTTTATAGTGTGCTGGGCATCGGCGTGATGTTGATTTTTGTCCCTTTGGCTTTGAAGCTGATGTCGTTCAAGAAAACCAAACTCGCGGTAAGCAAGGAAAACGATCCGGACCTGCGCGGATACCGTGAAAAGGCGGTTCTACGTTTGGTATTATTGACCGGGGTGATGTTTATTAATCTTATATTTTATGGCGTTTGGCAAGATTCGACTTTCATTTTTTGCGCGTTGATAGGTTTTGCTGCATCGTTGGCGTGCTGGCCCACGGTGGAACGTTTGGAGCGTGAGACAGGGAGGACGGCGGAAGCCGATAGCGGAAGATAAGTGCAGGCAGGAGAATGAAACTTTCCATCGTCATAGTCAGTTACAACGTCAAGCATTACCTGGAACAATGCCTGTGGTCGCTCCGGCGCGCCTGCCGGGGACTGGATGCGGAGGTTTGGGTCGTGGACAATGCTTCGACGGATGGGACGGTGGAATATGCCAAGCCGCGATTCCCGGAAGTGCGTTGGATTGAGAATAGGGAAAATATGGGTTTTTCCCGTGCGAACAACATGGCCATTTGCAAGGCGAAGGGAGAATACGTTTTGTTGTTGAATCCCGACACCATCGTGGGCGAGGACGTGTTGGCCGAATGTGTGGCATTTATGGATGCCCATCCCGATGCCGGTGCCACGGGGGTGGCCATGTTGAAGGACAACGGCGGCTTTGCTTGGGAGTCGCGACGCGGACTGCCCACGCCGTTCACTTCGTTCTGCAAAATGAGCGGGTTGTGTGCCTTATTCCCCCGTTCGCGTGTCTTCGGGCGTTACTATATGCGTTATTTGGACAAGGAGAAACCGGCCCGGATTGAAGTGGTTTCAGGGGCTTTCGCCTTGTTGCGGCGTTCGGCTTTGGACAAGGCGGGGCTGTTGGACGAAGATTTCTTCATGTATGGCGAGGACATAGATTTGTCGTTCCGCCTGTTGGAAGCAGGCTACCGGAACTATTACCTGCCTTGCCGGATTCTTCACTATAAGGGGGAAAGCACACAGAAGAGTTCTTTCCGCTATGTGCATGTGTTTTACAAGGCGATGCTGATTTTTTTTGATAAGCATTACCGCCACAGCCACCGTTGGTTGGCACCGTTCATTCGGTTGGCTGTAGTGGGGCGTGGCTTGCTTGATTTGTGTGTCCGTCAAAGAGAACGTTTATATGCTTTGGTGGGAGCCGGAAGGAATAAGGAAGAAGGTAAGTCTTATTTGTTCATTGGCCGGGAAGAAGCCGTGGAAGAGGTTTGCAGACTTGCGGTGGACCATCGTTTGCGTATGGATTTTGTCGTGGGGGACGAGGAACGCATTCCCGACGGACATCTTGATGTTTCGCTTTCCGGGCGGAAAACCGATTATGTGGTGTATGACACAGATGCTTATAGTTATGAGACGATATTCCGGCTGATGTCTTGCCCGAATACGGGGGGGGGGCGACCGAAGTTTGGCACTTTCTCCATGCGGACGGGCAAGCTGATTACGTTGAACGGTGTTTACGAAAGGCAAGCAAGAGCATGATGTTTGTGGCTGAGAATATTCGTTTGCGGGCACTCGAACCTGAAGATTTGGATTGGCTTTATCGGATAGAGAACGATGAGCATGTGTGGAAATGGGGTAATTCCAATGTGCCCTATTCGCGTTATGCGTTGAAAAAATACATTGCGGAGTCTTGCCACGACATTTATGCGGACGGGCAGATGCGTTTGGCCGTGGTGTCGCGGGAAGGGGTTGTGATGGGTTGCGTGGATTTGGTGAATTTTTCCCCGCGCCATCTTCGTGCCGAAGTAGGAATATTGATTTTTCCGGAATACCAAGGGAAGGGATATGGGGCTGAGAGCCTTCGGATGCTCGTGGCATACGCACGGGAACATTTGTATTTGCATTTGTTATATGCAGTCGTATCTGAGCGGAATATGCGGGCACGTCATGCGTTTGAAAAGGCAGGCTTCGTGTTGTCGGGGGTATTGCCCGATTGGTTGCGGGAAGGAAACAATGAATATGTGCCGGCATGTTTATATTGTTGTCGGTGGTGACAATTGCGTGATAGGAAAAGCGGTGCAAACGGAAGCAAATTTGTGATGATGAAGAAATACCACTATCTTTTTTTTGATTTGGACGGGACATTGACTGACTCGGCTTTGGGGATTCTCCGGACGGCCGCATACGCCTTGCGGCATTTTGGCATACAAGTGGACGACTTGGGTGTGCTTCATCCTTTCGTAGGGCCTCCGCTGGAGGATTCTTTTAAAGAGTTCTATGGTTTTACAGACATGCAGGCACGTGAGGCGGTGGAAATCTATCGCGGGCGTTATGAGGTGATAGGTGTGCATGAGAACGCACCTTATCCGGGAGTGCATGATTGTTTGCGGACGTTGAAGGCGCAAGGATTCCGTTTGGTCTTAGCCACATCGAAACCGGAAAAAACGGCGCGGGTGGTGTTGGATGAATTTCGGTTGGCTGGTTATTTTGATTTCGTTTGCGGGCGTGATGCGGAAGGCCGCTTGCATACGAAGGCTGATGTGATTCGCCAAATCTTCGGCCATTTGGGAGTGGACGTGAAAGTGGAAGATGCCGTGATGATAGGCGACCGTAAATATGACATATTAGGTGCGCGTGAGGTCGGAATGGATTCCATTGGTGCATTGTGGGGCTATGGAAGCCGTGAGGAATTGGCCGGAGCGGGTGCCACATGGTTGGCGGAGGACTATGCGGATTTGGTGCGGTTGCTTCGCTAATCGGCACTTGTTTGCGTCTTTGGGGCTTAAAAAATGTGAAACGTGCGTTTTGCCCCGATTTTCTTTGTAATTTTATCCACATAATACTAACGAAACAAAATAGAACGCATGATTTTCCTTTTGAAATAGAAGTTTTGAGCGGGGGAGAAAGAGGGAAGTCTGTGGGGGAACATCCTGCGGATGCGATATGAGGAAAAACAATAATACGGATATTATAGATGGACAAAAGACTGAAATGGGGCTTGGTGGCCTTTATCACCTGTGGTTTGGCAGGGTGGGGGATTTATTCCCAGCTGCCTAAGGTGAATGCTGATTTGGAACAAGCAGAAAAGGACAACGCGAAAGGAAAGGAGAAGAGTAACGTGTTGAATGTCAACGGGAGAATCATCCGGACGGAAAAATTGACGGATGAGATTGTGGTGACAGGCGAGTTACTTCCGGACGAAGAGGTGGATCTTTCGTTTGAAACCTCCGGTCAGGTGGTGGAAATCAATTTCAAAGAAGGTTCTCACGTCAAACAGGGACAATTGTTGGCCAAGGTGAACGACCGGAAGTTGCAGGCCGAGTTGAAACGCTTGGAGTCGCAATTGAAACTTGCCAATGACCGGGTGTATCGCCAGCGCACGTTGTTGCAACATGATGCGGTCAGCCAAGAGGCTTACGAGCAAGTGCGTACGGAGCTGGCTACACTTCAGGCGGACATTGACATCGTGAAAGCCGAAATCGAACTGACGGAATTGCGCGCGCCTTTTGATGGTGTCATTGGCCTGCGCCAAATCAGCGTGGGCGCATACGCTTCGCCAACAACCGTTGTCAGTAAACTTACGCGTATAGTGCCGCTGAAAGTGGAATTTGCCGTGCCGGAAAAATACGTCAACGAAGTGAACCCAGGTACGGGCTTGACATTCACCATTGACGGGTCGTTGCAGAACTATTCGGCGACGGTCTATGCCAAGGAGTCTGCCTTAGACCGCAACACGCACACGCTAACCGTGCGCGCCATGTATGCCAATCCTAATGGTCGGCTCACGCCGGGGCGTTATGCCAGCATCAATTTGAAAAAACAAGAGATACAGGATGCCATCGCCATCCCGTCGGAAGCCATCGTGCCCGAAATGGGCAAGGACAAGGTGTTCCTTTACAAGTCGGGCAAGGCACAGCCTGTGGATGTCACGGTGGGATTGCGCACGGAAGACCGTGTGCAGGTGTTGCGCGGCTTGAATGTGGGCGACACGTTGATCACGTCCGGAACCTTGCAGTTGCGCACCGGCCTTTCCGTTGTGCTTGACCATGTAGATTAAGAAGCGGGGGAGGAACGCATTATGAATATATCGGAATTAAGTATCCGTCGCCCGGTGTTGGCCACCGTGATGACCGTTATCATCATTTTGTTCGGTATGATCGGTTATGTTTCTCTCGGTGTGCGCGAATACCCCTCCGTGGACAATCCCATTATCTCCGTGTCGTGTTCCTACGCCGGGGCCAATGCCGATGTGATAGAAAACCAGATTACCGAGCCGTTGGAGCAGAATATCAACGGTATTCCCGGCATTCGTTCGTTGACCAGTGTGAGTTCGCAGGGAAGCAGCCGCATCACGGTGGAATTCGAACTGTCCGTGGACTTGGAAACGGCGGCCAACGACGTGCGCGACAAGGTGTCGCGTGCCCAGCGTTACCTGCCGCGTGACTGCGACCCGCCTACGGTGTCGAAAGCTGATGCCGATGCTTCGCCTATCTTGATGGTGGCATTGCAGAGTGAGAAACGGTCGTTGCTCGAATTGAGCGAGATTGCCGACCTGACGGTGAAGGAACAGCTGCAGACCATTTCCGATGTGAGCAGCGTGTCGATTTGGGGTGAGAAAAAGTATGCCATGCGCTTGTGGCTTGACCCAATCAAAATGGCGGGCTATGGGCTTACGCCGATGGACGTGAAGAACGCGGTGGACAACGAAAACGTGGAACTGCCTTCGGGTAGTATTGAGGGAAACACCATTGAGCTGAACATCCGCACGATGGGGTTGATGGATACCGCCAAGATGTTCGATGACTTGATTATCAAGCATGACGGGAACCGCATCATCCGCTTCAGCGATATCGGTCGCGCGGAATTGGGGGCGGCCGACATACAGAGCTACATGAAGATGAACGGTGTGCCTATGGTGGGCGTGGTGGTGATTCCCCAACCGGGTGCCAACCACATTGACATTGCCGATGCCGTGTATGAGCGCATGGAGCAGATGAAAAAGGACCTGCCGGATGATGTGCAGTACAGCTATGGTTTCGACAACACGCAGTTCATCCGTGCTTCTATCGACGAGGTGAAACAGACGGTGTATGAAGCTTTCGTCCTGGTAATCATCATCATCTTCCTGTTCCTGCGCGACTGGCGTGTCACGTTGGTGCCCTGCATCGTGATTCCCGTGTCACTCGTGGGCGCGTTTTTCATCATGTATCTTTTCGGTTTTTCCATCAATGTGCTGACCATGTTGGCCGTGGTGTTGGCGGTCGGCTTGGTGGTGGACGATGCCATCGTGATGACAGAGAACATTTACATCCGCATCGAACAGGGCATGTCGCCTATGGAAGCCGGTATTGAAGGCTCCAAGGAAATATTCTTCGCGATTATTTCTACGACGGTGACATTGGTGGCCGTGTTCTTCCCCATCGTGTTCATGGAAGGCACGACGGGCCGTCTGTTCCGCGAGTTCAGTATGGTGATTTCCGGTGCGGTGCTGATTTCTGCCTTTGCCGCCCTGACATTTACGCCGATGCTGGCCACGAAGTTGTTGAAGCGACAGGAGAAGAAGAATGCGTTCTACCGCATGACCGAGCCTTTCTTCGAGGGGATGAACAGTCTTTACAGCCGTTCGTTGGCCGTCGTGTTGCGCCACCGGGTGTGGACGATTCCTTTCATGGTGCTGATGGTGGGGCTGGTGGTGTTCCTTTGGGGGCAGATTCCTTCCGAGATGGCTCCGTTGGAGGACCGTTCGATGATTACCGTCAGCACGCGTGGGGCGGAAGGCGTGACTTACGAATACTTGCGTGATTATACGGAGGACATCAATCTTGTGGTGGATTCCCTGATGCCGGATGCCGAGGCTGTGACGGCACGCGTGTCCAGTGGGAGCGGAAACATTCAAATCCGCTTGAAGGACATGGCCGACCGCGACTACACGCAGATGGAGGCGGCCGAGAAACTGTCGCAGGCAATCAAGAAGAAAACGAAGGCCCGCGCTTTCGTGCAGCAGCAGTCTTCGTTTGGCGGGCGACGTTCCAGCATGCCGATCCAGTATGTGCTTCAAGCCACGAACATTGAGAAGTTAGAGGAAGTGTTGCCCGTGTTCATGGAGAAAGTCTATGAGAATCCGGTTTTCCAAATGGCCGATGTCGATTTGAAGTTCAGCAGCCCGGAACTGCGCATCCACATCAATCGTGATAAGGCCAACATCATGGGAGTCAGTACGCGCGACTTGGCCGAGACCCTGCAATACGGCTTGAGCGGACAACGTATGGGATATTTCTACATGAATGGCAAACAGTATGAGATTTTGGGCGAGATCAACCGACAGCAACGCAATAAGCCGGCCGACCTGAAGGCTATTTACCTTCGCAACAGCGACGGGGAGATGATTCAGATGGACAACCTGATAGAGTTGGAAAGTAGCATCGCGCCTCCGAAACTCTATCGTTACAACCGTTTCGTCTCGGCTACTATTTCCGCCGGATTGGCCGATGGAAAGACCATTGGCGAAGGCTTGGACGAGATGGACAAGATTGCCGCCGAGGTGCTCGACGATACATTCCGCACGGCCTTGTCGGGCGACTCGAAGGAATTCCGCGAGAGTTCATCCAGCCTGATGTTTGCCTTCGTCTTGGCTTTGGTGCTTATCTATTTGATTTTGGCCGCGCAGTTCGAGAGCTTCAAAGACCCCTTCGTCATTATGCTCACAGTGCCGTTGGCAATCACAGGCGCGTTGATATTCATGTATTTCAGCGACATCACGATGAATGTGTTCAGCCAAATTGGCATCATCATGCTGATTGGGCTGGTGGCCAAGAACGGAATCCTGATTGTGGAGTTTGCCAACCTGAAGCAGGATTTGGGTGAGGATAAGGTGACGGCGGTGCGCGATGCGGCCCTGCAGCGTCTGCGTCCTATCCTGATGACCAGTGCGGCAACGATTCTCGGCCTTATTCCCTTGGCTTTCGCCACGGGTGAAGGATGTAACCAGCGTATCGCCATGGGCGTGGCGGTCGTGGGCGGCATGTTGGTATCCACGTTCCTTACCATGTACATCGTACCGGCCGTATATACTTATATATCTACTAACCGAATCAGTAAAAAACAGCAAAATGAGAAATAAGATATTGTGGCTCGCTTTTTGGGCTGGAGCGACGGCGGTGCAGGCGCAGGTCGATGCCGACACGTTGCCCGTGCAGGGAGGAGTGACGACGTTGCAGGAATGCCTGGCAAGGGGGTTGGAACATAATTTTTCCATCAAGATGGTGAAGAACCAGCAGGAAGTGAGTGCGAACAATGCCACGCCTGCCAATGCCGGGCTGTTGCCCACGGTGGATGTCAGCGCATCTTACAGTGGTGATTTTTCCACGACACGTACTACGCCAAGGGCAACGGGCAATACTACTACCGAGCGTGGGGCGTATGACGGGACGCTGGATGCCGGCATTGACTTGAATTGGACGGTGTTCGACGGCTTCAGCGTGTGGACCAATTACAAGCAGTTGAAGTTGCTCAAGGAGCAGGGCGAACTGCAAACCCGGCTGGCCATTGAGGATTATGTGGCTTCGCTCACGGCGGAGTATTACAATTTCATTCAAGAGAACATCCGCCTGAAGAATTTCCGTTATGCCATGTCGCTTTCCCGGGAGCGGATGCGCATCGTGGAAGTGCGGTACCACATCGGTAATTTTTCCCGCTTGGACTATTTGCAGGCCAAGGTGGACTTTAATGCCGACAGTGCGCAATACATGAAGCAACGGGAGGTGCTGAATTCATCCCGTATCCGACTGAATGAACTGATGGCCAATGAGAATGTGATGGCGTGGGTGGGCATCCGTGACACGGCCATCGATGTGAATCCCGACTTGCATTTTGAAGAACTATGGCAGGCTACATTGGCGGCAAACGCCTCGTTGCTCATGGCGGACAAGAACACGGAAGTGGCGCGGGCGGATTACAAGAAAGTCATGTCGCGCGATTATCCGTATGTGCGTTTGAACGCAGGTTATGGTTATACGCTTAACCGCTATGAACTTTCGGCTACCCGCAAGCGGGACAATTGGGGGCTAAATGCCGGTATTACCGTGGGGTTCAATTTGTTCGACGGCAAACGGAAAATGCAAAAACGGAATGCGGAACTGGCCATTGAATATGCCGAATTGGAGCGTGAGGATTTGCGGCTTTCGCTGAAGTCGGATTTGAGCGACCTTTGGCAAGCCTATCAGAACAACTGGCAGGTGGTGCTCATGGAGCGGCAGAACTTGGTGGCGGCGGAAGAAAACTATGAGTATGCAAACTTGCGTTACATGAAAGGTGACCTTTCCGGATTTGAGATGCGTGAAGCGCAACAGAGCCTCCTGGATGCAGAAGAACGTTTGTTGGTGGCAGAATACGACACGAAGATGTGCGAGATTTCATTGCTTCAATTGAGCGGAAACGTGCTCAACTATCTGAATGAATGAGATTGATTGCCGGGAGTGCTCCTTGGCTGATGATTTCTTTTGGAAATTCAAGCCGAAAAAATCGTTGAAATACTTGGCATATTCGTTGATTTTGCCTACCTTTGCACTCGCAATCGGGCGGAGGCCTGATGGGATTTTGGTAAGGTGCGTTAGTTCAGCTGGTTAGAATACATGCCTGTCACGCATGGGGTCACGGGTTCGAGTCCCGTACGCACCGCGGTAAATGTTGTAAATCAATATTTTATAGAATAAACGCCCGATTTTACACCTAGGAATGTAAAGTCGGGTGTTTTCGTATTATGTATAAATGATGAGGCAGGATGAAGGGGGCGGGCCGAAAGAGGGGCGTAGAATTTCAGTGGGGATAATACAGGTTTCGGGCGTTCATTGATTTTAGAAAAGGCGTTTCGCGCACAGGATATCAACGGACGGATTCCATAATGGGACAAAAAACCGGATGCAAGAGGAGATAAAATTGTTTTTGTGCGAGAAAAAAGTATGGCCTACGCCTTGAAATTTTATAATCGCCAGTGTCGTTTGTGTAAACGCCAGTGGCGTTTATACAGACGACACTGGCGATTAAAGAATCTGTGGGAGAAAAGAAAATTTTCCGGCCAAGCATCCGTGTTTTTGTGGAGGAAGCCTGTATTTATTGCGAATATTCACGATTCGTTGTGACCCAATGCCCTGCTTCCCGCCGCTTGCCCGTCCGTAGGAAAACTCCTCCGCCTTGTAGGGGAGATGGCCCGTAGGGCCGGAGGGGTTTCCCATGCACGTGAGTAACTTACTGATAGGTTTGCGCAAAGATAGTGTTTATACATTTAGTTCTTCAATTTCTTTTTGCAGGTTTTCCAAAAAACGGGAAGCGTGTGCGCCGTCCATTTGGGTATGATGAAACTGAAAGGA